>NZ_DAOQZV010000009.1:0-27630 GCF_035343835.1 Nostocoides sp.
GGCTCGGCGTCGCCGCACCGTCTCACCGAGCGCCGCCGCGCGCGGCAGGTGGGCTGCGGCAGCCTGATCGGTGACGACGTCGACCCAGCCCTCGATGAGCGCGAGCCACGTCTCGAGCCGGACCAGCGCCGCCTGCTGGCTCCCGGTCGGCGTGGGCGAGAAGAGCTTGTCGGCGAGTTGCGCCTGCAGCGCCTCGGTGTTGGTGGGGTCCATGCCGGTTAGGGCCGATTCGATCGCGTCGGTGTCGATGGCGATATCCCGGGCATAGTCCTGCACGGCGACCAGCAGCTGCGCCTCCAGCCACGGCACGGCGCGGAAGAGCCGCATGCGCGCGGTCTCGCGCACCGCGAGATAGAGCCAGACCTCGTCCGCCTCGATCTCCAGGCCTTCCGCGAAGGCCGCGATATTGGCCGGGACCAACGCGACGACATTATCGCTGGTCAGCGGCAGAGAAACCTCGGTCCCGGTGAGGATGTCACCCGCGAGCGCACCAAGGCCCTGCCCCAGCTGCATCGAGAACATCGAGGACCCGACGCGCTCCATCATGGGCGCGATCTGACCCATCGCCGCAGCCGGGTTGGTGCCAGGCGGCAGCATCCCCGAGATCGCCTCGAAGCCGTCCCCGCTCAGCTGTGCCGTCAGCGCCGACGCGAGCGCGCGGCTGACGCCCTGGGCGACGGGGGCCACCATCTCGTGCCAGACCGGCATGGTGTCCTCGATCCACTCCGAGCGTGACCAGGCGGCTCCCCGCAGGCCCGGTGCCTCCAACTCGGTGACCTGACCGAGCCAGAGATCGGCGACATGGACTGCCTCGCGCGCCAGGTCGGCCTCCCGCGCCCCCATCGACGGATCGCCCGCGGCCGCGACGACCTTGCGGGCCACGTCGGTCGCCACCGTCGAGGAGACCGGCCCCTCGTCGGGACCGGCGAACATCGACTGCACCTGGGTCATCAGCCCTTCGAACTGGCCGACCGGGATACTGCCCAGCCCCATCGCGGCGAACTGCTCCACCATCTCCGGCGGCAGGTCTGCACCGCCGGTCATCCGTTTGAGGGCGTCGAGCATCTCCGGCGGCAAGCCCGAACCGGGGTTCGGGGCGGCGTCGTCGATGGGGTCGAGATCGTCGGGCACGGCTACTCCTATTTGCCCTGAGAGAATGGCTGTCACCCAAGACAACCACGCGGATGGGGCGATGCGTTCCCGTCACCGACAAGGAGTCCACGCGTATGCCCCATGAGGTCGCGTCCGAGGGCGCCGCGCGCCCGCCGGCCCGCCTCGCGCTCTGCGAGATCCGCTCGACGCCGCTCTCGGTGGACGAGGTGCTGAGCGCCATCGCCGATCCGGCCTGCGGGGGCCAGGTGCTCTTCGTCGGCCGGGTGCGCGATCACGACCACGGTCGCGGCGTCGACGGGCTGCACTACGAGGCCCACCCGGCCGCGCGCGAGCGAATGGCGGCCGTCTGCGAGCGGGTGGCCACGGCATACGACGTGCGGGCGGTCGCTGCCGTGCACCGGGCGGGCGATCTGGCTATCGGCGACATCGCCGTCGTCATCGGCGTAGCGGCGCCGCATCGAGGGGCAGCCTTCGACGCGGGCCGCGACCTGATCGACACGCTGAAGTCGACCGTGCCCATCTGGAAGCACCAGGCCTTCAGCGACGGCAGCGACGAATGGGTGGGCCTGCCGTGACCTCGGACCCGCTGCGGATCTCCCGCCGCACTGCCGCCGCCTTGTGGGCGGCTTTCCTCGGCGTCGCGCTCGCCGCGATCATCGCGCTGATCCCCTTGCCGTATGCCGTTCTTCGCCCCGGTCCGGCGACCAACACGCTCGGCAAGGGCAGCGACGGTAAACCCCTGGTGACCGTCGTCGGGGCACCCACCTATCCCACGACGGGCGCCCTCGACTTCACGACCGTGTCGGTCTCTGGTGGCCCCGGCCGCCGCGTCAACGCCTGGGACCTGCTCGGCGCCTACCTGAGCTCGAGCGCGGAGATCTATCGCGAGGACCAACTCTTCGCTCCCGGGACGACGTCCGAACAGGTCAAGGAGCGCAACGCCGCCGACATGACTTCCAGCCAGGAGGAGGCGACCGCCGTCGCTCTGCGCAGCATCGGCAAGACCGTCACCACCCGGTATGCCATTGCCTCGGTCGCGGAGGGCACCCCGGCTGCCGCGGTGCTCAAGCCCGACGACATCGTCCTCGCTGTGGACGGGACGACCATCGCCAGCCTGGCCGACATCCAGCGGCTCGTCCGCGCACATACGTCCGGTCAGGAGGTGCGCCTGACCATCCGCCGAGCCGGCAAGGACCAGGATGTCAGCGCCCGGACGACGACGGTCGAGGGCGTCACCGCGCTCGGGGTGCGGATGCAGCCGGTCTACGACTATCCCTTCGAGGTCACCATCGATGCGGGCGATGTCGGCGGTCCCTCGGCCGGCACGATGTTCGCGCTCGCTGTCCGCGACATCCTCACGCCGGGAGCGATGACGGGCGGCAAGAAGATCGCCGGCACCGGCACCATCGACGACGCCGGTGAGGTCGGCCCGATCGGCGGCATCCGGCAGAAGATCGTCGGCGCCAAGGAGGCCGGCGCGACGTACTTCCTCGCCCCGGCCGACAACTGCCGCGATCTCGCGGGGGAGCAGATCGAAGGCATCACGGTCGTCCGGATCGCCACCTTCGACGACGCCGTGCACGCCGTCGATGAGATCGCAGCCGGGGGGAGCGACCTGCCGCGCTGTGGCTGAACCGGCCTCTCGTGGGGGCTGAACCGGCCCTTCGACGGGGCTGAACCGGCCTCTCGACGGGGGTCAGTCGCGCAGCGTGCCGGCCAGGGCGCCCAGCAGGCCAGCGGCGATGTCCCGCCCGGTGGCCACCATGTCGTCCGAGTCGTAGGCCCGCTGCCGCAGCACACAGGTCGAGCGCCCGTCCCGATGGACGGCGGCCAGGATGCGCACATCGCGGCGCCCCGGATGGGCCGCCAGGGCGGCGAGGGCCGCGTCCGGGTCGCCGGGGAGATCCTGTTCCGCCTCCGGCGGCACGACCACCCGCTCCACGGCCAGGGCGACCCCGGCCACGGCATCCGGCCAGGCGATACCGGCCAGCGCCCGCTGGAGGTCGGGTGCCTCGAAGCCCTCCTGTTCGACCGCGCTCAGGTCCGCCTCCGCGGCGGACTCGGACTCGGCCAGGCCCAGGTGCGGCGCTGCCTCGGTCAACTCTCGCGTAGGCACCAGGGCGAACAGCCGCGGCGGCTGATCCCACCCCGCACCGGCGACGAAACGTTCGGTTTCGACGGCGACGACCTGCAGCGAATCGGGGGCTTCGGGGGACGGCATACGGACATCGTGCCGCAGGCGAGCGCCCCCGCGGTTCCGGGCTTGTCAGTTCGGGTAGGTAAGTTGCCCTCGTGAGCGATTCAGATTGGCCGACGGCCGACCAACCCGAGGAGCCCGCGCCCCCGGCCCCCCGACGGACGGCCCAGCCGCGGGTCGCTCGCCGTGGCCCGCTGATCCCGACCCTGATCATCGTGGGCGTCATCGTCCTGCTCGCCGCCTCGCTGGCCGGCCTGTGGACCGACATCCTCTGGTTTGACTCTGTCGGGTTCTCGGGCGTCTTCACCACCACCGTGCTCACCCGCATCGTCTTGGGCGTGTTGGGTTTCGTCCTCGTAGCGGGGCTGGTCTTCGCCAGTCTGCTCATCGCCTATCGGCAGCGGCCTTTTTTTGTCCCGGTCACGCCGAGCAACGAGGGTCTGGAGCAGTATCGCGAGGCGATCGAGCCGGTTCGCCGCGTCGCCCTCTTCGGCATTCCGGCCGTGCTGGGCATCCTCGGTGCACTGGCGGCGTCCGGGCAGTGGCGCACCTACCTGGCTTGGCGCAACCAGGTGCCCTTCGGATCCACCGACGCGCAATTCGGTCGGGACCTGTCGTTCTTCGTCTTCACGGTGCCGTGGCTGCAGGCGATGATCGGCTTCTTGACGATGTCGCTGATCGCCGCCTTCCTCGCCGCCGCCTTCACCCACTATGTCTACGGCGGCCTGCAGTTGCCTGGCCGTGGCCAGTCCACGCGGGCCGCGATCGCGCACCTGGCCGTTCTTGGCGCCGTCCTCGCCCTCGTGCGTGCGGGGGCCTATTGGGTCGACCGCTATGCCCTGGCGACCAAGCAGTCGAAGCTGATGACCGGCATCGGCTACACCGACGAGCATGCCGTGTTGCCCACCAAGCTGATCCTCACGGTCGCGTGCGTGATCGTCGCGGGCCTATTCCTGGCGGCGATCTTCACCCAGTCGTGGCGGCTGCCGATCATCGGCGTCGGCCTGCTCGTGGTGACCTCGGTCCTTGTCGGCGGGATCTATCCGGCGATCATCCAGTCGGTGCGCGTCAACCCGTCCGAGAAGTCCCTGGAGGCCAGATACCTGCAACGCAATATCGACGCGACCCGCATGGCCTACGGACTGGACGGCGTTGAGCCGCAGGTCTACCGCGCCAAGACCGAAGCCTCCTCCGGGCAGTTGCGCAATGACAGCGCCACCGTGCCGGGCATCCGTCTGGTCGATCCGATCGTCGTAGCCCCAACCTTCCGGCAACTCCAGGCGCTGAAGAACTTCTATACCTTCCCCGATGCCCTTGACGTCGATCGCTACCAGATCGATGGCAAGGAGTCCGACATCGTCATCGGCGTGCGCGAACTCGCGCTCGGCGGCATCCCGGGTGGGCCGGGCAACTGGCTGAACGACCACACGGTCTACACTCACGGCTTCGGCCTGGTGGCCGCCTACGGCAACCGCCGCGGCGTGGACGGCCAGCCGGTCTTTGCCGTCCGCAATATCCCGCCGACCGAGACTCTGGGCAAGTTCGAGCCGCGGATCTACTTCGGCGAGCAGTCGCCCGACTATTCCATCGTCGGTGGGCTGCCGGGCAAGGCCCCGCGTGAGCTCGACTATCCCGACGACGCCTCCCCTCAGGGCCAGGCGAACACGACCTATGCCGGCTCGGGCGGGGTGCCGATTGGCTCCTTCCTGCGCCAGGCCGCGTATGCCGTCAAGTACCGCGAGTTCAATTTCCTCCTTTCCGACGCCGTGGGCTCCGGCTCGAAGATCCTCGATCACCGCACGCCGCTCGAGCGGGTCCAGCGGGTCGCGCCCTGGCTCACCCTCGACGGCAACCCCTACCCGGCGGTCGTCGACGGCAAGGTGTTGTGGATCGTCGACGGCTACACGACCACGGCGAACTACCCCTACTCCGCGCTGGAGAGCCTGAGCACGGCCACCTCGGATTCCACCACAGCCAATGTCCGAAGCGTCACCGCCATCCGAGCCGGGCAGGTCAACTACGTCCGCAACTCGGTCAAGGCGACCGTGGACGCCTATGACGGCACCGTGCATCTGTATGCCTGGGACGAAGCCGATCCGCTGCTGCGCACCTGGTCACGGGCCTACCCGGGCACCGTCGAACCGCTCTCGGCGATCAGCGGATCGCTGATGTCGCACCTGCGCTACCCCGAGGACCTGTTCAAGATCCAGCGCCTGGTGCTCAGCCGCTATCACGTCACCGACGCCTTGTCCTTTTACTCCAAGCAGGACTATTGGCGGGTTCCGGACGACCCGGCGCAGAGCGATCAGAAGGTCTTCCAGCCGCCGTACTACCTCACGCTGGCGATGCCTGGGCAGCCCAAACCGAGCTTTTCCTTGACGACGACCTTCATGCCTACGGGTGACCGGCAGGTGCTCTCGGGCTTCCTTGCCGTCGACGCCGATGCCGGGTCGGTCGCCGGCCAGAAGGCCCCCGGCTTCGGCACCCTGCGGTTGCTGGAGTTGCCCCGTGATTCCAATATCAAGGGCCCGGGGCAGGTCCAGAACGACATCAACTCCTCCAACGACAACAGCCCGGGCTTCTCCCTGACGCTGAGCCAGTTCCTCAACAACAACCGACAGCAGGGCTCGCGGGTCACGCTCGGCAACCTGCTGACCCTCCCCGTCGGCGGCGGACTGCTCTATGTCCAGCCGATCTATGTCTCGGCGAACACCACGTCGGCCTATCCGCTTTCGCGGGTCACGGTGGCGGCCTTCGGCGACAAGCTGGCCTGGTCCGATACCCTCACCGGAGCGCTCGACGGACTCTTCGGCGGCACCTCCGGCGCGAGTCCCGGTGACTCCGACCCGGGCTCCGGCCCGACCCCGCCGCCCTCGGGCAGCGGCGACGATGCCGCCCTTGCCGCCGCCCTCGCGGACATGAAGAAGGCCTTCGAGGAGGGCCAGAGCGCTCTCGCCAAGGGCGACTTCACGGCATACGGCGAGGCCCAGGACCGGCTCAAGGCGGCACTGGACAAGGCCATCGCCGCCGCGCCCAAGGGCGGATCAGTGACCATCCCGAGCACACCGCCGCCCACGGCCACCTCATGACGCAGGTGAGGCGCATCGCGATTTGGAGTGCCTCACCCCCGTCACGTATGGTGGTGTCACCGACGCGGGGTGGAGCAGCTCGGTAGCTCGCCGGGCTCATAACCCGGAGGTCGCAGGTTCAAATCCTGCCCCCGCTACCACAGCGTCACTGTCAAGGCCCGGACTTCTCCCGGGCCTTGACGCATTTTCGGGCGGTTCGCCGTCCCGGCAGAAGGGTTGTCCTCGTGTCCGATCGTCAACATCGTGTCGTCATCATCGGCTCCGGCTTCGGTGGGCTCTTCGCGGCCCGCGCCCTGAAGCGCACCGATGTCCAGATCACCCTGATCAGCGACACGACCGCCCACCTCTTCCAGCCCCTGCTCTACCAGGTCGCCACCGGCATCCTGTCCGAGGGCGAGATCGCCCCGAGTACCCGTGAGGTGCTGGCCCGCCAGAAGAACGCCCGCGTGCTCCTGGGCCGGGTGGCCCGGATCGACGTCGAGCGCCGCCTCGTGACGTCCTATGTCCTCGGCGAAGAGACGGTCACCGAGTACGACTCCCTCATCGTCGCGGCAGGCGCCGGTCAGTCCTACTTCGGCAACGACCAGTACGCCGAGTTCGCCCCGGGTATGAAGAGCATCGACGACGCTCTCGAACTGCGCGGTCGCATCTTTGGTGCTTTCGAACTGGCCGAGCTCGCCGACGACCCGGCGGTCCGCGAGCGTCTGCAGACCTTCGTCGTCGTCGGTGCCGGACCCACGGGTGTAGAGATGGCCGGCCAGATCTCCGAGCTGTCACGCCGCACGCTCAAGCACCAGTTCCGCAGCATCGACCCGGCGACCTCGCGCATCCTCCTGCTTGACGCGGCTCCTCAGGTGCTGCCCAGCTTCGGCAGTCACCTCGGTGGGCGCGCGCAATCCCGACTCGAGGGCATGGGCGTCGAGGTCCTTCTCGGCACTAAGGTTGTCGGTGTGGACGCCGACGGCGTCGACATCGAGGACGCCGCCGGCCGCCGCCGCATCGAGGCGGCGACCAAGGTCTGGGCGGCAGGTGTCCAGGCGTCGCCGCTGGCCAAAGTCCTCGCGGAGCAGACCGGTGCCGACCTCGACCGCGCCGGCCGGATCGCCGTGCGCGACGACCTGACGCTGCCCGGCCACCCCGAGATCTATGTCGTCGGCGATATGGCCACCCTCAAGGGCTATCCGGGTGTCGCACAGGTGGCCATCCAGGGCGGACGGTATGCCGCGGCCCGCATCCGCGAGCGCCTCACCGGACCAGCGGACCCGGCGCCCTTCGCCTACAAGGACAAGGGCTCGATGGCCACCATCTCGCGCTTCAGTGCGGTGGCGAGCATCGGCAACCTGCGCTTCTCCGGGTTCATTGCCTGGGTGCTCTGGCTGGCCATCCACCTCGTCTACATCATCGGCTTCAAGTCGCGGATCACCACCCTCCTGCACTGGGCGATCAGCTTCGTCGGCCGTGGCCGCTCCGAGCGGGTCGCCACCATGCAGCAGGTCCTCGCGCGCAACATCATCGACGAGATCGGCCACAAATACCCCGACGCATCGCCCGCTCCCAGCGCGCCCGACGCTCCCGGCTCGGGCGAGCCGGGAGCGTCGGGGTTGCGGGCCGGCTGACGTCAACCGATCGCGGCGCCCGAACGCTAACGGGGCACTTTCGGCAGCAGCCAGGTGGCGTAACCGGCCAGCACGATCATCATGACGATCACGCCGGCCAGCGCACGGCCGTCGAGGCGGTCGCCGGTGCAATAGGCCGTCAGGTCGTAGACCAGGTGCCAGGCCACGCCGATCCACAGGCTGCGCGTCAGCGCGACGAGAGCGCCGAGCACCACGCCCACCTCGGCGGCGAAGACCGCCTGCAGGAGCAGATAGAGCCCGGACTTGCCGGAGCCGGCATTGGCCAGGTGCAGGGCGCCGAAGAGGCAGGCGCCCGTGACGACCGCGCGCCGGTCACCGAGCCCGCGCAGCGCCGCAAGGACCAGCCCGCGGAACCACACCTCCTCGTTGATGCCCACGCACACAGTGAGCACGAGATAGGCGAGAGCCGTGGCCCTCGTCACCTCGAAGTCCGAGGTCGTGGCCACGGCGATCGGCGCGATCAGCAGGGGCAGCCCGAAGCCGATGCGCCGCATACCGATCGGCGCGCGCCAGCCGTATGCCGCGAGGCCGGGTCGCGAGCGCGCCATCACCGTCAGGCCCACGAGGGCGGAGACCGCGACGAAGCCCGTGAGGGTCCAGATCGTCGCCTCATCGCCGAGCCGGCGTTGCGCGGCGAACCCCGCGCCGACGGCGGTCAGGATCAGCCCGCCAACACTCAGGACCAGACCCCAGACCGTCGGATGGCTGGTGCGCCAGATCGCCGGCCTGCCGCGCGGCTCGTCCCGTCGATTGGAAGGGGGTGTGTGGACAGGTGCTGAGATCGTCGTGGACATCGGTCGTCCTTTCGTTGTTGCGTGAAAAGCGCTGCCACTCAAGGTCTTCCACCGTGGTGGTGCGCACCGGGTGAGCACAGGGTGTCCACGCCGGCAGACTTGATACAAGGCTTCGGGCCTGGCGCATCGGCGCCTGTCCGGTGACAGCCAGCGAGTGACGTTAAGTAGATTGACCGCATGGCGGCGGGGCTCGAGCACCGAGACGGTGAGCGCGGCATCGGGCCGGTCGCCCTCAGTGACGATGCCGAGCGCCTCTACCTGGCGTTGGTCGCGCACGATGGCGACTTCACTCAGGCTCGACGCGAGGCCGGAACAGGCTGGTCCGACGCCCTCGATGAGTTGGTGGCTCTGCATCTCGTCCGGCTGACGGGGCAGGAGGATCGGTGCGAGGTGCGCAGCCCGGGCGAAGCGGCCGAAGCCGCGGTCGCGGTGGGGGAGCAAACGGCATACGCCACGCTGCGGCAGGCGGCCGCCATCCGGGAGCGACTGCGCGATCTGGCGCCGCACTACCGCCGCATGGTGCGCGCCTCCACGACCGAGATCCTCACCGGTTCGGAGGCGATCAATGCCCGGATCGGCGAGATCCTGCCGCTCGTCCGGGCGACCGTGGCGTCGGCCCACCCGACCCTCGGCAACGCCGAGCGCCTCGAAGCGTCCCTGGCGACCGACCGGCAACTGCTGTCCGCCGGCATCTCTTGTCGTGGGCTCTTCACTCACGCGGCCCTGCGGCTACCCGCCACCTTGGCCTATCTGCGCGCCGAGACCGAGATGGGGGTGGACGTGCGCACGACGGCGATGATCCCTATCCGGATGCTGATCTTCGACAACGAGTACGCCATCGTGCCGATTGAGGCCGACTCCGTGGCCGGCCTGATCACCGACCCGGTCGTCGTCGCGCTCCTGCACGACATCTTCGGTTTCCTGTGGGAGCGGGGCCGGCCGGTTGCGGCCCCGGCGGACGAGGGGACGTTGCCCGGTGATCTCGAGGTCGCCCTCCTGCGCGAACTGGCCGCCGGCCGGACCGACGACGCCATCGCCCGCCGCCTGGGCATGTCCACGCGGAGCCTGAGCCGGCAACTGTCCGCCCTGCTGGATTCCCATGGCGTCCAGACCCGCTTCCAACTGGGCCTGGTGGCGGCCCGGGCCGGCCTGGTCGATGCGACCGAGTAGTGAAACGTCCACGGGCCGGCACCCCCCACGAGTAGGTAATCGCTTCGGCTTAGGGTGACCCCCATGCCTCTGGACTATCCGATCCACGAACGCACCCTGGCCAACGGCCTGCGCATCGTGGTCTCCCCGGATCACAGCGTGCCGACCGTCACCGTCAACCTCTGGGTCGGTGTCGGGTCGCGTCACGAGGTGGCCGGGCGCACGGGCTTCGCGCATCTCTTCGAGCACCTGATGTTCCAGGGGTCGCGCCAGGTCGCCAGTGGCGAGCACTTCTCCGCCCTGATGGCCCAGGGCGGGCGGCTGAATGCCACCACCTGGTTCGACCGCACCAACTATTTCGAGACCATCCCGGTCGGCGCCCTCGACCTCGCGCTCTGGCTCGAGGCGGACCGCCACGGCTACCTGCTCGACGCCGTCAACCAGGCCAATCTCGACAACCAACGCGATGTGGTGAAGGAGGAGAAGCGCCAGCGCTACGACAACGTCCCCTACGGCAATGTCATGCGCGACATCCACGCCACCCTCTTCCCCGAGGGCCATCCCTACCACCACCCGACCATCGGGTCGATGGCCGATCTCGATGCCGCGAGCGTGGCCGATGTGCATGCCTTCTTCGAGGCCCACTACCGGCCCGACAACACCCTGATCACGCTCGTCGGCGACATCACGCCCGAGGACGGTTTCGCCAAGGTCGAGCGCTACTTCGGCGCCCTCCCCGCGCGCCCCGGCGCGGCGCGTCCCGTGCTCGGGCAACTGCCGCCCCTGGCTGAGCCGGTGCGCCTTGATGTGGTCGGCGAGGTCCCCAACGACCGCCTGCACTTCGCCTTCCGGCTCCCGGTCGAGAATGACCAGGACTTCCTGGCCGCCGACCTCGCCCTCGAAGCCCTCGGCGGGCTGGCCATCTCCCGGCTCGTGCGCCGGCTCGTTCGCGAGGACCAGGTCGCCAACTCGGTCCAGGCGCACGCGATGGGGTTCGTCGACGGCGTCTCCCTCGGGCTGATCGCCATCGACGTGGCCGAGGGCGCCCGCGCAACCGAGGTCGAGGAGGCCTTCCTGGAGGAGTTGCGCCGCTTCCTTCAGGACGGGCCGAGCCCGGCCGAAATGGAAGCCGCCCTCGCCCAGTCCGAGCGCTCCTGGCTCACCGCGCTCGCCGCCCAGGACGAGCGCGCCGATCTGATCAGCCATTACGGCCTGCTCCACAACGACCCGGGCTTCGTCAACACCGTGCTCGATCGCCTGGCCGCGGTCAGCGCGGCCGACGTCACGCGCGTCGCCCGCCAATGGCTCGCCCCGTCCGCGCGGGCCGTCGTCTCCTATCTGACTCCCGAGAAGGCCCAGGCCGCCTGATGACCACCGCACCGATCGCTCGTCCCGAGGTCACGGCGCCGGGCCGCTGGGAGTTCCCGACGCCCACCACCACGCGCCTGGCCAATGGCCTGACCGTCCACATGTACAACGTGCCCGGCCAGTATGTCGTGGCCGCCCGCCTCATCGTCCCGCTCAGTGTGCGTTCGGAGCCGCGCGAAAAGGAGGGCGTGATCTCGCTGCTCTCGCGCCTGCTCGACGAAGGGACCGAGCAGCATACGACCGAGGAGTTCACCGAACTGCTCGAGCGACGCGGCATCGCTTTGGGCGCGGGCCTAAGCGACGGGGGCCTGCATGTCGATCTCGATGTGCCGGCCCGCAACCTGCCCGCGGCCTTGGAGCTGATGTGTGCGGCGATCGCCACCCCCAGCTTCCCCGAGAAGCAGGTCGGCCGGCTCGTGCGTACCCGGCTCGCCGAGATCGAGCAGGAGCGTGCCTCGGCACCGCACCGCGCCGCCAAAGAACTCGCCGCGACCTATTTCGACGCGAGCGAGCGCGCCAGCCGGCCCACGGCGGGCACGATCGAGACCGTCAAGGGCCTGACCCGCGCTGACGTCGCGGACTTCCATCGTGCCCACATCGGGCCGACCCACGCGACGCTGGTGCTGGCCGGAGATTTCGGCGACACCGATGTTTCTTCGCTCGTCGCCGACGCTTTCGGCGCGTGGGCACCGCTGCCGCGGCCGGTCGAGCCCGAGCTACGCCCGGCGCTCCGCGCGCCGGACGCGGTGCGCATTGTGCTGGTGGATCGGCCCGGTTCGGTGCAGAGCGAGATCACGGTCGCCGGCCCGGGGCCAGATCGCCATGTCGAGCCCGCCTGGGCGGCCTATCCGGTCCTCGGCTTTGTCGTCGGCGGCTCGCCCAACGCCCGCGTCGACGCGGTTCTGCGGGAGGAGAAGGGCTACACCTACGGCATGCGTGCCTCATTCCGGCCACGTCGGGCGGGCGGACTCTTCGTGACCGCTGGGTCGGTTCGCACGGAGGTGACGGCCGATGCATTGACGCTCCTGCTGGGCATCCTCGACGACGCCCGGGCGGGGTTCAGCCAGGCCGAATGCCGAGATGGCGTCGACTTCATCCGCAACACGGCACCGGGCCGCTACGCCACGGCCGACGCCGTCGCCGAGGAGGCGGCGGCACTCGTGCTCGACGGCCTGGACCTCGACTTCACCACCACCAATCTCGACCGGATGGCGGCCCTGACGCCCGAGGACCTGACGCAGGCCTACGGCCGGTTCGTCACGGGGGAGTGGACCATCATCGTGGTCGGCGACGCCACGGCATACGCCGATCAGTTGGGGACCCTGGGGCGCGGCCAGGTGACGGTCGTCGCGAACTGACCGCGCGGAGGCCGTGTTGCGAAAGTCGTTTGGACCGGGGTCCCCACGAAGTATCGGAGCGACGAAGGAGCGGAGAACTTCGAGGGGTGTCTCAGTGCGCCAAGGCGCGCAGTACCGCGTCGTGCAGATGACCATTGGTCGCGACGGCGTTGCCGCCGAAGGGGCCGTCCCGGCCGTCGAGGCCGGTGAAGCGGCCCCCCGCCTCGGTGACGATGGGCACGAGGGCCGCCATGTCGTAGAGCGCGAGCTCCGGCTCGCTCGCGATATCGACTGCGCCTTCCGCGACCAGCATGTACGACCAGAAATCGCCGTATGCCCGATCGCGCCAGCACCGCGCCATCAACGCGGTCATCTGCGGCAACCGCCCGGCCGTCGCCCACGAGCTGAGGCTGGAGATGGACAAGGAGGCATCCGAGAGCTCGCGGACGCCCGAGACGCCGATTCGCTTCGCCGCGGTGATATTGCGCCCTGTCCAGGCGCCGGTGCCCTTGGCCGCCCACCAGCGCCGGCCCAGCGCAGGCGCGGCCACCAGCCCCATCACCGGGTCGTCGCCGTCGAGCAGGGCGATCAGAGTGGCCCAGACCGGCACGCCGCGCACGAAGTTGTGCGTGCCGTCGATCGGGTCGATCACCCAACGCCGGGGCCCGTGCCCGGTGTCCGCGAACTCCTCGCCGTGGACCGCATCGCGCGGCCGGGTGCGTAACAACTGGGTCCGCAGCACTTCCTCCGCAGTGCGGTCCGCGTCGCTGACCAGGCTCAGATCCGGCTTGGCCTCGATGGCCAGATCCTCGGCCTTGAAGCGCGCCATGGTCACTCGCTCGGCAGCGTCGGCGAGCACATGGGCCAGGCGCAGGTCATCATCGTATGCCGGCATGATCGCAACCGTAACCGTCTGCCCCCCCGTGGGTCTCATCCGTCACAATTTTCCCGTGCGCGTCGCGGAATGTCCCCGAATCGTCACCGGAAGCTCCTCGCGGGTCACATTTTTGTCTCGGAGCACGCGCCGGTGTCGCCATTGTCGGATTCGTGGACTTACATAGGGGAGCGCGGCGCATTGCGGCGCGCGCGAGGTCGGCCCCGATCGGGGGATGCAGGCTTCGGGCCACCGTCTCGACCAGAGGCGGCCTAAATTCAGTAGGAGGAAATCCATGCGAGGAACTCGCACGATCGCGCTCGCCGGTGTCTCGGCGCTGGCGCTGCTCACGGCGGCCTGTAACGGCGGCGGAAGCTCGACCACCTCGGGCTCCGCGGGGAACACCGGCAACACGGCGGCCGCCGCCGGTGGCGAGATCAGCATCGTCGGTTGCACCCCGCAGAACCCGTTCATCCCGGCGATGACCAATGAGACCTGTGGCGGCGACATGCTCGATGAGGTCCTCGCGCGCCTGGTCCACTACAACAGCGAGACCGCGGCCCCCGAGATGGATGTGGCCGAGTCGATCGAGACCACGGACAACCAGAACTTCACCGTCAAGATCAAGCCGGGCTACAAGTTCAGCGACGGCACCGAGATCAAGGCCAAGAACTTCGTCGACGCGTGGAACTGGAACCGCGCCGGCGCCAACGGCACCCTGAACTCCTACTTCTTCGACGTCATCGACGGCGCCGCCGACATGGACTGCGGCCTGAGCAAGGACAAAGACGGCAACGACGCGCCCGACTGCGAGAAGAAGCCGGCCAAGACCGACAAGCTCTCCGGCCTGAAGGTCGTCGACGACCACACCTTCACCATCAAGACCACCGAGAAGGTCTCGAACCTCCCGGTTCGCCTCGGCTACAGCGCTTTCGCGCCGCTGCCCGACTCCTTCTTCACCGACAACGGCAAGGCCTACGGCAAGATGCCGATCGGCGCGGGCCCCTACAAGATGGAGTCTTACGACCCCGCCACGGGCGCCGTGCTCGTCAAGAACCCCGACTACGCGGGCTCCTTCGCCGGCAAGGTCGACAAGATCACCTTCAAGATCTACCAGGACCAGGACGCCGCCTACAAGGACGTCCAGGCCGGCCAGACCGACCTGCAGGTCCCGCTCCCCGTCAGCGCCCTGCAGGGTGAGGCCTATAAGAACGACCTGCCCGACCGCTTCGCGGAGAAGGCCACCGGCAACATCTCCACGATCAGCTTCCCCTCGCCCAAGGCCGACAAGAGCTACGAGAACCCCAAGCTGCGCAAGGCCATCTCGATGGCCATCGACCGGCCGTCGATCATCAAGGCCATCCTCGCCAACACCCGTGAGCCCGCCACCGGCTGGGTCTCGCCCGTTGTCGACGGCTACAAGGCCAGCGCCTGTGGCGAGGCGTGCACCTACGACGCAGCCAAGGCCAAGGCCCTTTTCGACGAGGCCGGCGGCTACAAGGGGACGATAACCCTCGGCTACAACGCCGACGGTGACCACAAGGGTTGGACCGAGGCCGCCTGCAACACGATCAAGAGCGCCCTGGGCGTCGACTGCAAGGCTGTCGCTTACCCCGACTTCGCGACCTTCCGCACCCTGATCACCGACCGGAAGATGAAGGGCATGTTCCGGACCGGTTGGCAGATGGACTACCCGTCGATCGAGAACTTCCTCGCCCCGCTCTACGGCACGGGCGCCGGCTCGAATGACGGCGACTACTCCTCGGACAAGTTCGACACCCTGATCAAGGAAGCCGCTGCCGCGCCGGAGGCCGCTGCCGCCAACGCGAAGTACCAGGAAGCCGAAGCAGTTCTCGGCGAGGACTTCCCGACCATCCCGATGTGGTACGGCAAGGCCATCGCCGGCTGGTCCGACAAGGTCGAGAACGTCAAGATCACCCCGTTCGGGACCATCGACCTGGCCTCAGTCACCGTCAAGTCCTGAGCATTCCCACGGCCGTGCGGGTGCGCGCATTCAGCTCCACCGCATCGCCATAAGCAGTGGCCCGCCGACGGTTCCCCGTCGGCGGGCCACGACCGTTTTATGTGCCCCATAGCGGTTTTCCCCGCCACCTGGGGATAGTGTCTCCCCGACGCAACCGCCACTTCCATCCAACGACGGCTCGGAGGTCCGATGACCAAATACATCATCCGACGCTTGCTGCAGATGATCCCGGTGATCCTGGGATCGACCTTCCTGATCTTTGCCATGGTCTTCGCCCTGCCCGGCGATCCGCTGGCCGGCAAGTGTGGTGAGCGGCCCTGCCCGGCCGCCTTCGCCGAGAAATTCCGGGCCGACAACAACCTCGATGACCCGCTGTTCATCCGCTACTTCAAGTACCTCGGGAACCTGCTGCAGGGGGATTTCGGGACCACCTTCCAGGGCCTGAACATCCTGGATGAGTTGCAGAAGCGCTATGTCATCACCTTGAAGTTGGCGATCATCGCCCTGCTCTTCGAGACCGTTGTCGGCATCGCGGCCGGCGTGCTCTCGGGTATCCGCAAGGGCAAGTTCATCGACAACCTCGTCCTGATCTCCACGCTGGTCGTCATCTCCATCCCGATCTTCGTCATCGGTTCGCTCTCGCAGACCGTCTTCGGCCTGCGGCTGGGCTGGTTCCCGGTCACCGTGAAGAACCCGCCGGGGTGGTACGACCTGTTGTTACCCGGCTTGGTGCTCGGCTCCTTGTCCTTGGCGTATGCCGCGCGATTGACCCGCACGAACCTCTCCGAGAACCTCCGGGCCGACTACGTCCGAACAGCCGTGGCCAAGGGCTTGACGCGAAGACGCGTGATCGGCGTCCATACGCTGCGCAACAGCCTGATCCCGGTGGTCACCTTCCTCGGCGCCGACTTCGGCGGCCTGCTCGGCGGGGCGATCGTGACCGAACGCATCTTCAACATCAGAGGCGTGGGCGGTTACATCTTCACCAGCATCCACAACCGTGACGGCGTCGCCGTAGTCGGCGCGGTCACCATGCTGGTCATCGTCTATCTGTTCATGAACCTCATCGTCGACCTGCTCTACGGTGTGCTCGACCCAAGGATCAGCCATGACTGAAGCGACGCTCGCGGCCGACGCCCAGACCACTTCTCCCGACGACCAGAGTGTCGGCGAGGCCCAGTCCCTGAGCCAGGAGGCCTGGAAGGAACTGCGGCGCAATCCGCTCTTCGTGATCTCGCTGATCCTGATCACCATTTTCGTGGTGATGGCGATCTTCCCGCAGCTGTTCACCCGCATCAATCCCAACGACGGGGTCTTGGCCAAGAGCCTGACCCCTCCGTCGTCCGACCAATGGTTTGGCCGCGACCTGCAGGGCTACGACGTCTATGCCCGCACGATCTACGGCGCTCGGGCCTCGATCCTCGTCGGCCTCTTCGCCACCTTCTTCACCAGCCTCCTCGGTGTCGCGATCGGCACCGTGGCCGCCTACTACGGCGGGTGGCTCGACAGCATCGTCATGCGCATCACGGATGTCTTCTTCGCCATCCCCTTCCTGCTCGGCGGCATCCTGTTCATGTCGACCTTCCCCAACACCGCGAACTCCAGCTATGCCTCGATCGTCGGCAAGGTCGTCCTGGCGCTGTCGGTCCTGGGGTGGCCCGGCATTGCCCGGCTGATGCGGGGCGCGGTGCTCCAGGTCAAACCGAATGAATACGTCCTGGCGGCCAAGGCGCTGGGGGCGAGTCCCTGGCGGATCATCCGCAGCCACATCCTGCCCAATGCGATGGCACCGGTCATGGTGGTCTCGATGATCAACCTCGGTGCCTACATCGGCGCCGAGGCCACGCTGAGCTTCCTTGGCATCGGGCTGGTGGCCCCGGCGGTCAGCTGGGGTGTCGCGATCTCGGATTCGCTGCCCTACATTCGGCAGGCCTGGTGGTTCCTCGTCTTCCCGAGCATCTTCCTCTCGCTGACCGTGCTCGCATTCATCATGCTCGGTGACGCGATCCGCGATGCCTTCGACCCGAAGGGCCGGTGACAGCAATGGCGACTGCAACGGCAACGTCCGCCGCGACCTCCCAGTACCAACCGCAAGACGGGCGCCTGCTCGACGTGGAGAACCTCCACGTGCACTTCCATACGCGCTATGGCACGGCGACGGTCATCAATGGCGTCAACTTCACCCTCGACCAGGGCCAGACGCTCGCCATTCTCGGTGAGTCCGGGTCGGGCAAGTCGGTCACGGCGCAGGCCATCATGGGCATCCTTGACATGCCGCCCGCGCAGATCCCCGAAGGCGTCATCAAGTACTGCGGGCAGGACCTGCTGACGATGCCCGAGGAGCAGCGACGCAAGACGCGCGGCCCGGAGATCTCGATGATCTTCCAGGATGCGCTGAGTTCGCTGAACCCGACCTTCCCGGTGGGCTGGCAGATCGCCGAGATGTTCCGCGAGCACCGCGGGATGAACAAGTCCGATGCGTATGCCCAGGCCGTGCGTCTGATGGAGCGGGTCTCCATCCCGGCGGCGAAGCAGCGCGTCAAGGCCTACCCGCACCAGTTCTCGGGCGGGATGCGTCAGCGCATCATGATCGCGATGGCGATCGCGCTCGACCCGGCCGTGCTCATCGCGGATGAGCCCACGACCGCTCTCGATGTGACCGTCCAGGCGCAGATCATGGGCTTGCTGCAGGAGTTGCAGGAAGAACGCCAGATGGGGTTGATCCTGATCACCCACGACCTCGGCGTCGTCGCCGACGTCGCCGACCGGATCGCCGTCATGTATGCCGGCCGGATCGTCGAGCAGGCCGATGTCTTCGACATCTACTCCCGCCCGGCGCATCCCTATACCAAGGGCCTGCTGGAGTCGATCCCGCGCCTCGACCTCAAGGGTCAGGAGCTGGCGGCCATCGGTGGCCTGCCACCGAACCTGATGCGAATCCCGTCGGGCTGCGCCTTCAACCCGCGGTGCGCGATGGCGCAGGACATCTGCCGCACGGAGCGGCCGCACCTGCTCGAGGTCGGTCCCAACCGGTCGTCCGCCTGCCACTTCTCCAAGGAGGTGCTCGGTGCCTGAGGTCATCCTCAAAGCAACCGACCTGGTCAAGCATTACCCCATCAAGGGCGGCATCCTGCGGCGCACGGTGGGCCAGGTCAAGGCAGTCGACGGCGTCAGCTTCGAGCTCTACCAGGGGGAGACGCTCGGCGTGGTGGGCGAGTCCGGCTGCGGCAAGTCGACGCTCGGGCGGCTGTTGATGCGCCTGGAGGAGCCCACCTCGGGCAGCGTGGAGTTCCAAGGCGTGGAGATGCAGAAGCAGAGCACGCGCGATATGCGCAAGCTGCGGCGCGACATCCAGATCGTCTTCCAGGACCCCTATACCTCGCTCAATCCGCGCAAAACGGTCGGCGACATCATCGCCGAGCCCTTCGAGATCCACCCGGACGTGGTGCCCAAGGGCGGCCACCGGCGGGCGGTCCAGGAGTTGCTGGAAAAGGTCGGGCTCAATCCCGAGCACATCAACCGCTTCCCCCACCAGTTCTCCGGTGGTCAGCGCCAGCGCATTGGTATCGCCCGCGGCATCGCGCTCAACCCCAAGGTGTTGATCTGCGACGAGCCGGTCTCGGCGCTGGATGTCTCGGTGCAGGCGCAGGTCGTCAATCTCATGGAGAAGCTGCAGACCGAACTCGGCCTGTCCTATGTCTTCATCGCACACGACCTGTCCGTGGTCCGCCACATCTCCGACCGGGTCGCCGTGATGTACCTGGGCAAGATGGCCGAGTTGGGCGATGAGGACCAGGTCTACGAGCGGCCCACGCACCCCTACACCCAGGCCCTGCTCTCGGCCGTCCCGGTGCCCGACCCGACGCTTCGGCACAAGCGCGAGCAGATCGTGCTGGTCGGCGACGTCCCGTCGCCGGCGAACCCGCCCTCGGGCTGTCGCTTCCACACCCGGTGCTGGAAGGCGCAGGAGGTGTGCAAGGTCGAGGAGCCGCAGCTGGTCGAGCACCCGGACGGGGTCTCGCAGCACCGGTCCGCCTGTCATTTGGCCGAAGTGCGGACCATTGTCGAGACGACGGTCGCCGACAACACCAGCCTGCTCTTCGACAAGGGCGTCACCGACCACAGCGATGTCGCCGACCCGGCCGGTGCCCCGGTGGCCACTCTGGTCGAGGAGGAAGGCTACGGCGTCCCCGGCGACTCCGAGCCCTGATCATCTGAGCGGATCCCGGTCGCGGCCGAGGTTGTCGGTGCCCAGGGCCGGGATCAGTCGCCCTGTTGGGCGGTTCGGGTGCGTAGGAGGCGGCGCAGGCTGTCCAGGCGTGCCGGGCCGGCCGGCCCGGCCGCACCGGAGGCCACCCAGGCGTCCAGGGCGCACTCCTCTTCGTCGTGGGTGCACCCGCGTGGACACTCGGCGGTGCCGGGCTCGAGGTCGGGGAAGTGCTCGATGATGCGCTGCGGGTCGACGTGGGCGAGCCCGAAGGACCGGATTCCGGGGGTGTCGATGACCCACCCGCCGCCCGGCAGCCGCAGGGCGACCGCCGACGTGGACGTATGCCGTCCGCGTCCGGTCACGTCGTTGACGGCCCCGGTCGCGCGGTCGGCCGTCGGGACCAGGGCATTGACGAGGGTCGACTTGCCGACGCCCGAGTGACCGACTAGCACGCTGACCCGGCCGGCGAGCAGGGCGCGGACGTTCTCCAGCCCGTCGAACTGCGCGCCCCGGTCGGACGTGACGACATAGGGCACCTCCAGGGGCGCGTACTGACCCAAGAAGTCGCTCGGGTCGACGAGGTCGGACTTGGTGAGCACCAGGAGCGGGTCGAGTTCCGCGTCATACGCGGCGACGAGGCAGCGATCGATCAGCCGCGGTCGTGGCGGCGGATCGGCCAGGGCGGCGACGACGACGAGCTGGTCGACATTCGCGACGATGCCGCGTTCGACCGGGTCGGTGTCGTCGGCGCTGCGCCGCAACACACTGGCCCGCGGCTCGATCCGCACGATCCGGGCGAGGGCGTCCGGCCCGCCCCCGTGGTCGCCGACGAGGGCGACCCGGTCGCCGACGATGATGCCCTTGCGGCCCAACTCGCGCGCTTTCATGGACAGGACAATCCGCTCATCCGAGCCGCCCTGATCGACCAGGGTGGTGTAGCGGCCGCGATCAACGCCCGTCACGAAGCCGATCGTGGCGTCCTCGTGGCGCGGCCGGTCCTTCGACCGGGGCCGCGAGCCACGGCGATTCGGCCGGACCCGGACGTCGTCCTCGTCGAGGTCGCGCCGGCTCACCGGCCGCTGCCGGCAAGCATGGCATCCCACAAGGCGATGAAAGTGGGGAGGGTTTTGGCGACCGTGCCCGGATCCTCGATGCGCGTGCCGGCAGCCGAGAGCGCGATGACGGCACCGGCCATCACCATGCGGTGATCGGCATACGTGCGCCAGGGCGACGGGGTGAGTCGTCCGGGTGTGATGCGCAGGCCGTCCGCCCGCTCGTGCACGCCGACACCGGCACGCTGCAACTCCTGGCTCAGCGCCGTAATGCGGTCGGTCTCGTGCCCACGGATATGGGCGACCCCGCGGATGATGCTCGGCCCGTCGGCGAAGGCGGCGAGGGCCGCCACCACCGGGGTCAACTCCGAGGCGTCGTGCAGATCGATGTCGAGACCATTGATGGTGCCCGTGCCGCTGACGGTCAACCCGCCGCGTTCGAGGCGGACGTCCGCGCCCATGATGTCGAGGATGTCGCGCAAGGCGTCGCCGGCCTGGGACGTATGGTGCGGCCAGCCAGGGATCCGCACGCTTCCGCCGGTGACCAGCGCGGCCGCGAGGAAGGGCGCGGCATTGGACAGGTCGGGTTCGACGACCACGTCGAGTCCCGACAGCGGCCCGGGCTCCACGCGCCAGGTGTCGCTCTCGCTGTCATCGACGATGCCGCCGGCATCGCGGATGGTCTCCACCGTCATCGCGACATGCGGCTCGCTGGGCAAGGGCGTGCCGACATGCGTCACCGTCAGCCCGTCGTCATATCGCGAGCCGGCGAGGAGCAGACCGGAAACGAACTGCGAGGACGCGGACGCGTCGATGGTGACCGACCCGCCAGGGACGTGCCCCTGACCGCCGACGACGAAAGGCAGGCTGCCCCGAGCGCCGTCATCGACGCTGGCGCCCACGGCGCGCAGCGCATCGAGCACCGGTCTCATCGGTCGGATCCGAGCCTGAGCGTCGCCGTCGAAGGTCACCGGGCCGTCCGCCAGCGCGGCAACCGGCGGGACAAAGCGCATGACCGTCCCCGCTAGGCCGCAACCGATCTGGGCCGGGCCGCGCAAGGGGCCGGGCGTGACGATCCAGTCGCGGGCGTCGTCCGCAGCGTCGACGATGTCGATACCGAGGTCGCGCAGCGCCTGAGTCATCAGCAGGGTGTCGCGAGAGCGCAGCGGCAGCCGCAGCCGTGAGGCATCGTCGGCGAGGGCGGCCAGCACGAGATAGCGATTGGTGAGTGACTTGCTGCCGGGCAGGGTGACGATGGCATCGACCGGGCCCGCTGCCGCGGGTGCGGCCCAGTCGCCGGGATCAGCCGAGGGCATCGGAGGCCTGGGCCACCTTCAGGCGAGCTTCCCGCTTGGCGGTGCGGGCGGCATACCGCGCGTCCTTGGCGACCGACGCCTTGGTGCGGCCGGCGGCATCCCCGAGCATCCGCGCACGGTAGGCGAGGCCGGGCTTGCCGGCGGTGTCGACCGCCGCGAGCAGAACGCCACCGAGGATGCTGAGGTTCTTGACGAACTGCAGCCGCTGCTGGGCGCGCTTGGCCGGGTCGGTCTCGTTCCAGAAGGGATGGCCGGCGACGGTGGTGGGGATCAGGCTGCCGGCCAACGCGAGCGAGGCCAGGCGCGGGAAGCGGCCCGACGCGAGCAGGCCACCGCCGGCGATCATGGTCGCGCCATTGGCCCGCACCAGCAGTTCGGTGTCCTCGGGCAACCCGAGCGGGCCAGCGAGCGCCTTGACGACCTTGTCGGCGGCGGGCGCCTTGGCGCTCGGGTGGCGAAAGGCGTCCAGGCCGCCGTAGACGAAAATGGACGCGAGCAATGGCCGGGCGATGCGGCGAACGAGTGTCATCGGTTCTCTTTCGAGGGGGAAGGCGGTTCACGTCCTACCGTAGACGCCGATACCGACGACGGCACCGTCGGCGACCGGTCCAGCCTGCCCGGCACCGTAACCTCTAGGCGTGCGCGCCATTCCCGAGACCATGGACGCGCGGGTGGTGGGGGCGCTGGAGGGCGCCCTCGCCGATCTGGCCCGCGCCGAGGGTGTCAAGGTCCTGCTGGCGGTCGAGTCGGGCAGTCGCGCGTGGGGCTTCCCGTCACCCGACAGCGACTATGACCTGCGCTTTGTCTATGTCCGCACGGTGGCCGACTATCTGACGCCCTGGCCTGCTCGGGACGTTCTTGGCCTGCCTGTCGACGCCGTGCAGGACATTGCCGGCTGGGACCTGGTCAAGGCCGTCCGCCTGCTGGCCAACGGCAACGCGGTCCTCGGTGAATGGGCGCGGTCTCCGATCGTGTATGGCGGTGATCTCGTCTTCCGAACCACCCTTACCGAGCTCGCTGCGGACGTGGCGGACCCGGCCGCGATTGTGCGGCACTACGCGCACGTTGCGATGAAGAACTGGCCCGCCGACGCGGCCGCCGGCCTGCCGGTGCCGTTGAAGAAGCTCTTCTATGCCCTGCGCCCCGCCGCCGCCGTCCGGTGGCTGCTCGTCCACCCCGGCTCGTCGATCCCGCCGATGACCCTGCGCGAGCTGCTCGCCGAGTGCGACCCGCCTGCGGCCCTCCTGCAGCCGGTTGAGGACTTGCTGGCGGCCAAGGCCGCCGGCCGGGAGATGGGCGAGGGCATCGCGCCACTGCCGGTGCGCGAGTTTGTCAGTGCGCAGCTCGCCGCTGCCGCGACCTGCCAGGAGCGCCGGCCAGCCGCGCCGGACTACGCCCGCCTCAGTGACTTCTTCCGGTCCTGGGTCCCCGAGACGATCGGGAAGGACTGATCACCGATGTGTGGCCGCTACGCCGCGAGCGCGGATCTCGATGAGTTGATCGAAGAGTTCGACGTCGAACTCGACCGGCACGAGGAGCCGAGCCGCTCAGTGCTCGTCAATCCCCAGCACCCGCCGGCGGGCACGCCGGACTGGAATATGGCGCCGACCAAACAAGCGCCGGTCGTCCTGACGCGAGCGGTCGACGGCGTGCCCGTGCGCCAGTTACGGCTGCTGACCTGGGGATTGGTTCCGGCCTGGGCCAAGGATGCCTCGGTCGGGGCGCGCATGATCAATGCGCGCGCGGAGTCGGTGGCCGAGAAGCCGGCATACGGCAAGGCGCTGCGCGCGCGACGCGCGCTCGTCCCGGCCGCGGGGTGGTATGAGTGGCAGCTCTCGCCGACCGCGACCGATGCCAAAGGCAAGCCGCGCAAGCAGCCCTTCTATGTCCGGCGCGGCGACGGGGCGTCGCTGGCGATGGCCGGCCTCTACGAGTTCTGGCGCGACAAGCGCGTCACCGACCCCGATGACACGAACGCGTGGCTGGTCTCCTTCGCCGTGCTCACCACGGCGGCCGAGCCCGGACTCGATCGCATCCACGACCGTCAGCCGCTGATCCTGGAGCGGACGGACTGGGAGCGCTGGCTGGCGCCGGAAGTCACCGACGTCGAGGAGATCGCCGACCTCTTGACGTATGCCGCACCCGGGCGGTTCGAGGCCTATCCCGTCTCGCGGGATGTCAGTTCCAATCGCAACAACGGCCCGCACCTGATCGATCCGGCCCCGGAATCGGAACTCGTGGGTGTTGTCGACCCGACGACGGGCGAGATCATCGGCTGACCGAGACGCTGCCGGACGAGGGATGCAGCAAGACATTCGCCAGATCGCTGTCCACGACCAGGCTGGTCACCAGGCGCCCGGCCAGGGCCGGACGCAGCACATCCGCCTTGGCTGCGCCTCGCGCGATGCCGATGACCTCGGGAATGGCCCGAAGCTGCTCCGGTGTCAGGGTGAGCACGCGCTCCCCGAGTGCGGTGGCCACCGGGCGCCCCTCGCTGTCGAAGCAGATCCCCATCATTTCCCCGACCACGCCCGTGTCGGCCGCAGCCTGACGATCGTCGGGCGACAGGGCCCGGCAGATGGTCGACGACTCGGGATTCCACGCGCCCAAACCGGCCGCCGCGATCGTCACCCGGTAGGCCTGGGCGAAGGCGTCCGCCACGCTTTGCTGGCGTCGCATCGCCGCGGCCGAGGCCGCACTGTCCAGCACCAAGGGGGCGAAGAAGACGTGCGCCTCGCCGCCGGCCAGCCGCGCGGCCCGAGTGACGATGTCCACTGGGCTGCGCGTCTCGCCGGGAACGACCAGTGATCCGCTCAACTGGACGACGGGGATCGGGGGGAGCGCCGTGAGCGCGGCGATCAGGTCGGCGACCGACCGGGACCAGGGCAGGCCCAGCACGTCCGACGGCGTGATGATCTCGGTGAGCAGGTCCGCCGCCGCCCGGCCGATATCGCCTCGCCCACGCCCGGCATCCGGGCTCGCCACGACGACCGAGCAATGGTGCAGGCCGTAGGTCTCCTTGAGGCACTGGCTCAGCTCCATGTCGACCAGCCCGTCGTCGACGACCTCGATGCGCACCATGCCCAATTCATGGGCGGCATCGAGCAGCCGGGCCACCTTGAAGCGGCTGATGCCCAGCGCCGAAGCGATATCGACCTTCGACTCGCCGGCGAGGTAGTGGCGTCTCGCGACCGCGGCGGCGAGAGCACGCTCACGGGGTCCCAGCGATTCGGCCACGACGTTATCTCATCGGAACCGGGAGCCTCTTGACAAGAGGTCAGAGCAACCACTTTACTCAGATGTGCGCCATGAACGCTCAAATGAGCGAGCCGCGGATGCCCCGCGAGGCGCCAATCTCAACGAGGAGAGCAGATGGCAGGCAAGAAGTTCCTGGCAATCACGGGCGCGACCGCGCTCGTGGCGACCGCGCTCGCGGGCTGTTCCGGCGCAGGTGGCGGCGGGGGCGGCGGCACGGGCAGCGGTGGCAGCAGTGGTGGCGCCATCAACGTCCTGATGGTCAACAACCCGCAGATGGTGGATCTGCAGAAGCTGACCGACGCTAACTTCACCAAGAAGACCGGCATCAAGGTCAACTACACCGTTCTTCCCGAGAACGACGTCCGCGCCAAGATCTCGCAGGAGTTCTCCTCCCAGGCCGGCCAGTATGACGTGGCCTCGCTCTCGAACTTCGAGATCCCGATCTATGCCAAGAACAAGTGGGTCGCCGACCTGACGTCCTACACGACCTCGGACACCGCCTTCAACCAGGGCGACATTCTCAAGCCGATGACCGACTCGCTCAGCGTCGACGGCAAGGTCTACGGCGAGCCTTTCTACGGCGAGTCCTCCTTCCTGATGTACCGCAAGGACGTTCTCGAGGCCAAGGGCCTGACCATGCCCGCTAAGCCCACCTGGGCCGAGGTCGCCGACCTCGCCGCCAAGCTCGACGGCGCCGAGTCCGGGATGAAGGGCATCTGCCTGCGCGGCCAGCCCGGCTGGGGCCAGATCTTCGCCCCGCTGACCACCGTCGTGAACACCTTCGGCGGCACCTGGTTCAACGAGGACTGGACTCCGGGCGTCAACGCGCCGGAGTTCAAGGAGGCCGTCAACTTCTATGTCGACCTGGTCAAGGCCCACGGCGAGGCCGGTGCCCCGCAGGCCGGCTTCACCGAGTGCCTGAACAACACCATGCAGGGCAAGACGGCCATGTGGTACGACGCCACGTCCGCCGCCGGCTCGCTGGAGTCCGCGGACAGCCCGACCAAGGGCAAGTTCGGCTACGCCCCGGCGCCGGTCAACAAGACCGCGAGCTCCGGCTGGCTCTACACCTGGTCCTGGTCGGTTCAGGAGGCCAGCAAGAACAAGGACAACGCCTGGAAGTTCATCTCCTGGGCGTCCTCGAAGGAGTACGAAGAGTTGGTCGGTAAGGAGCTCGGCTGGAGCCGCGTGCCCGCCGGCAAGCGCGCCTCGACGTATGCCAACGCCGACTACCTGAAGGACGCCAGCGCGTTCGCCGAGGCCACGAAGGCCGCCATCGAAGGTGCCGACCCCAACAACCCCGGCGTCCAGAAGCGCCCGGCGCCCGGCATCCAGTTCATCGACATCCCCGAGTTCCCCAAGCTCGGCACCGATGTCAGCCAGCTGGTGAGCAGCGCGATCGCCGGCCAGACGACCGTCGACGCGGCCCTCGACCAGGGCCAGAAGCTCGCCGAGGACGTCGCCGCGAAGTACAAGAAGTAGACCCATGGCTGCCACCCCTACCAAGGGGGCCAGGGCAGCCATGCCGAAGAGAAGCAGCCTCGCGCGCTCAGGTGACTGGGCGCGCAGGATGCCTCTCCTCCCGGCGATGGTCCTGGTCTTCTTCGTGACGCAGCTGCCGTTCGTCTTCACGATCGGCGCCTCGTTCATGAACTGGAATGCCTACTATCCCGATGAGCGCGGCTTCAATGCCGGCGCCAACTTCAAGACGGTGCTCACCGACCCGGCGGCTCGCAAGGCCATCTGGGTCACCGTCTTGCTGACCGCGTCGGTCGTGTTGATCTCGCTCTTCCTCGGGCTGGTCATCGCGCTGCTCTTGGACCGGAAGTTCCTCGGCCAGGGCATCGTCCGTACGATGATGATCACTCCCTTCCTGGTCGTCCCGGTCGCGGCGGCGCTGCTGTGGAAGCACGCGTTGTACAACCCCGAGTACGGCCTGTTCAACGGGATGCTGACCAAGATCTTCGGCAAGGGTGCCCCGCAGCCGGACTGGATCAGTGAGCACCCGATGTGGTCGATCATCTTCGCGATCGTCTGGCAGTGGACGCCCTTCATGATGCTGATCCTGCTGGCAGGCCTGCAGTCTCGCCCCATGGATGTCGTCGAGGCCGCTCGCATCGATGGCGCCAGCCCATGGCAGATCTTCACCAATATGACGCTGCCGCACCTGCGCCAGTACATCGAGCTCGCCGGCCTGCTCGGCACGATCTACGTGGTCCAGAACTTCGACCATGTCTTCACCATCACCAGTG
>NZ_DAOQZV010000010.1:0-23141 GCF_035343835.1 Nostocoides sp.
GCCTCTCGACGGGGCTGAACCGGCCTCTCGACGGGGCTGAACCGGCCTTTCGACGAAGGAGGGGCGGGGCTGGCGGTGCGGTGAGGGGCTCAGGCGGCGTCGAGGGCGCGGCGCGCCTCGCGCCGGTGATTCAGGAACTCCAGCACCATCGGGATGACCGAGACGGCCACGATCAGCAGGATCACGGCCTCGAGGTGATCTTTCAGAGACGGGAACGCCGATCCGAGGAAATAGCCGGCCAGCGTCACGCCGGTTGCCCAGAGCACGGCGCCCACGCCGCTCCAGACGAAAAAGTGACGCCGTTCCATCTTGCCGACACCGGCGACGACGGTGATGAAGGTGCGCACGATCGGGACGAAGCGCCCGAGCACGAGCGCCTTGGCGCCATACCGGTCGAAGAAGTCGTGGGTCTTGTCGAAGTTGGCCTTGTTGATGAAGCGGCCCTGACGCTCATAGAGCGGCGTGCCGACGGCCCGCCCGATCTCGTAGCCCACGACATTGCCCAGGAAGGCCGCGATCGAGAGGATCAGGCAAGCGCTCACGATGTTGAAGTGCAGCGTCTTATTGGCGATGAACAGGCCGACGGCAAAGAGCAGCGAGTCGCCCGGCAGGATCGGGAAGAGCAGCCCGCATTCAACGAAGACGATCGCCGTGCTCACCCAGAAGAACTGGTTGCCGAATCGCTCGAGCAGCCAGGCGGGGTCCATCCAGTTCGGGCCAAGGGTGGGCATCATCACCCGTCAAGGGTAGTTGGGCGAGCCTGGGAACTTCCTGTATGCCTGCTTGCGCGGCCGTATGACTGTCCGCTCCCGTCTCGAGCGACCCACCCTCGCGCATTCGGTTGCGTGAGCGCTTGCGCCGGGCCCATTTGCGGGGTTGAGTGGGGTGCCGGGCCGCGTCCGCGGCCGGACCAGCATTGCGACAAGGGGTAGGCAGTGACACGAAGCACACACATTCGCCGGGGCGCGGGAGTTCTGGCTTTCGCCATGGGGGCGAGCCTGTTCGCCGCCGCGGGGCCAGGTCAGGCCGCGCCGACGACCCGCGAGAGCGCGGTCGCGCCGGCCGCATCGGCGGCCCAAGGCGACCAGGTCCAGGCGCCGATTCCGGCCCTGAACTGGCAGCGCTGCCCGGATCTGCCCAAGACCTATCAGTGCGCAACGGCGAAGGCGCCCCTTGACTACGACAACCCCAGCGGGCCGACGGTCCTGCTCGACCTGCTCAAGGTTGCCGCCACCAAGCCCAGCCAGAAGCTCGGCACGCTTTTCGTCAACCCCGGCGGGCCAGGCGGCAGCTCGCGCGGCTTCGCAATGATGGCGGGCGACATTCTCGGCACGACGGTCAAGACGCGTTACGACGTGATCGGCATCGACCCCCGGGGCGTCGGACCCCACACCGAGATGGTCTGCCGCACCGACGCGCCCGTGCCGCCCTACTCACCGCTGTCCTTCCCCGACAGCATCGCGGCCTCCAAGGTCGTATGGCGCCAGGCCGAGTGGGCGCGGACCGCCTGCACGAAGAACCCCGCCGCCATTGTGCGGCACATGTCGACGGCCGACACCGCCCGCGACATGGACCTTATCCGGCAGGCCGTGGGTGACCAGAAGCTCTACTACTACGGCGTCTCCTATGGCACCTACCTCGGCGCCACCTATGCCTCGATGTACCCAGGCCGGGTCGGGCGCCTCGTCGTCGACGGCGTTCTCGACCCGGTCGCGTGGGCCACCGGCGACTCGCTACCCGCCACGCAACCGTTCTCGACCCGCCTGCGCAGCGCCAAGGGCGCTGCCGAGGCGATGGTCTCGGGCATGCGCGAGTGCGACCGGCTCGGCAAGAGGTCGTGTGCCTTCGCCGGTGGCGCGTATGCCAAGTGGCTCAAGCTGGTCGACCTGGCCAAGGCGGGCAAGCTCACCGCCAATGGGGAGGTCATCCCCTACCCGAACCTCATCGGCGGCGTGCTCGGTTTCCTCTACGGCCACACCTACTCCGGCCTGGACGTCATCTTGCAACAGCTGTGGGATGAGAATGTCGCCAAGTCCGGCCGTGTCGCCTCGGATGCCGCATCCCGGCTCGCCCAGTCGGCCACCGCCATCGCGGATGCTCCCTACCAGGCCCCGCAAGCCCGTACCTCCACGGTGCGTGACGCCTTCAGCGGGGTCGCCTGCTCCGACACCCGCAACCCGGAGAACCGTGCGGACTGGTGGCGCGCCGGCGTCGCCCAGGACAAGCAGTACCCGTGGTTCGGTTCGCTCTGGACATGGGCCAGTGCCACCTGCGCCAAGTGGCCCATCGTGACCAAGTCCGACAGCTACTTCGGACCCTTCGGCGGCCCGACGGCCAACCCGATCCTCGTCGTGGGCAACACCTACGACCCGGCGACGCCGATCCACGGCGCGCGCAAGGTCGCCAGCCTGTTTGAGAAGTCCCGTCTCCTGACGTATGACGGCTGGGGTCACGGCGCGCTCGGCAACTCGTGCGTGACGGCGGCCTTTGACCGCTACTACGCGACCGGCGCCCTCCCGGCCGTCGGTGCGACGTGCACGATGGACGCACCGCTGTTCAGCGCCAGCTGACCCAGCCGCACGCCCGCGTGGCCCCGACCGGTTGCCGCCGGCCGGGGCCACGCGGTTGTCCGCGCTCGGCACGGGCTGCTCAGGCTCGCCGCCCCGCCAGTTAGCATTTCGTTCGCCCCGTGGTCGCCCTCTCCAGGAGCCGTCATGCCCCGCACCGCTGTCCGTTCCCTCCGCCCGTATGCCGTGTGCGCCGGCGCCGCGCTCGCGCTCGCCGGGTGCGGTGCCGCTCAGGGCCCGGCCGGCTCGGCGTCGACCTCCGCGGTGTCCGCGACCACGAGCGCCGCCACCTCGAGTGCCACGTCGTCGTCGGCGACCACGTCGTCGGCCTCGGCGATCCCCGCGGAGTGCATGAAGGGCACGGTCGCGACCCACACGGACGGCAAGCTGACCATCGGGACCGACACCCCGGCATACGGGCCGTGGTTCTCCGACAACGACCCGGCCAACGGCCGCGGCTACGAATCCGCCGTCGCCTACGCGATTGCCGACAAGCTCGGCTTCGCGCCCGGCGATGTGAAGTGGGTGACCGTGCCCTTCAACAAGGCCGTGCTGCCCGGCGCCAAGGATTTTGACTTCGACGTCAACCAGGTCTCGATCACCGATGCGCGCAAGAAGGCCGTCGACTTCTCCTCGGGCTACTACGACGTCGTGCAGACGGTGATCACCTACAAGGGCAGCCCGATCGACGGCAAGACGACGATCGCGGACCTCAAGGGCGCCAAGCTCGGGGCCCAGGTCGGCACCACGTCGCTGCTGGCGATCACCGATCAGATCGGCGCCGAATCGGCCGTCTACCAGAGCAACGACAAGGCGGTCCTGGCGCTGAAGGCCCACCAAATCGACGGCATCGTCGCCGACCTGCCGACGGCCTTCTTCATGACTGCCGTCCAGCTGGACGACGGCGTCATCGTCGGGCAATTGCCGTTGACCGGCAGCACGCCGGAGCAGTTCGGCGCGGTGCTGGACAAGGGGTCCGCGTTGACACCGTGTGTCACCGCGGCAGTCGACGCCCTGCGTGCCGACGGCGAACTCGACACACTGGTGACCACCTGGCTCTCCAGCCAGGGCGCTCCCGAGCTGAAGTAGTCCGTGGCGCCCGCCTCGCCGCCGGTTGACGGCTGGGTCCCATCAACGCTCCAACGTGAGCGAGATGCCTTCCGCGCCAAGGCCACTCGGCGAGCGGTCATCACGGCGGGCCTCGCGTCGCTGGCGGTCTTCGCGTTGATCGCGCTGGCCGTGACGTCCTCCCCGGGGTGGCCGGCCTTCCGCGAGACCTTCTTCAACTGGGACAAGGCGCTCTCGTCCTTCCCGGCGGTGCTGCGGGGCTTGTGGATGAACATCCGGGTGATGCTCGTCAGTGCCGTGTGCATCGCCATCATCGGGTTGACGCTCGCGGTCCTGCGCACCTTGCGCGGCGCGGTCTTCTTTCCGCTGCGGGCGTTGGCCACGGCATACGTCGATCTCTTCCGCGGCTTGCCGCTGCTGTTGCTCCTGCTCGTCCTCGGTCTCGGTATGCCCGCGTTGCGGCTCTCGGGGCTGCCGACGAGCGCGCTCTTCTGGGGCGGGGTGGCGATCACGCTGTCCTACTCGGCCTATGTGGCGGAGGTCTTCCGAGCCGGCATCGAGTCGGTGCATCCCTCGCAGTGGGCGGCTGCGCGGTCGCTCGGGCTGACCTATCGCCAGACCCTGCGCCGAGTCGTGCTGCCGCAGGCGATCCGCAGCGTGGTACCGGCCCTGATGAACGACGTGGTCTCGCTGCAGAAGGACTCCGGCCTGGTGTCGATGGTCGGGGTCACGGACGCGATCCTTGCCGCCCAGATCGAGACGTCCTCCGACTACAACTTCACGCCGTATGTCGTGGCGGGAGTCCTCTTCCTCATCCTCACCATCCCGATGGCGCGTTTCACCGACTGGCTCGCACGACGCCAGGGGCAGCGGGGGGCGTTGCTGTGAGCGACCCGGTGCTGCGTCTGGAAAATGTACGAAAGTCGTTCGGGGACAACGTCGTTCTGCGGGATGTCTCGCTCGATGTGGCGGCCGGTGAGTGCGTCGTGCTCATCGGGGCATCCGGGTCGGGGAAGTCCACCCTGCTGCGATGCGTCAATCTGCTGGAGCGGGTCGACGACGGCGTGGTGCGGCTCGACGGCGAGGACATCACCGATCCCCGAGTCGACGCCGACCGGGTGCGAGCGCGCATCGGGATCGTCTTCCAGGCCTACAACCTCTTCCCGCATCTGAGCGTGCTCGACAATGTCACGCTGGCGCCGATCCTGGTCCACAAGGTCGCGGCTGAGCAGGCCCGGAGCGAGGCGCTGGCGATGCTGGACCGGGTGGGGCTCGCGGCCAAGGCGGCCGCGCGGCCGGACTCGCTCTCCGGCGGCCAGCAGCAGCGAGTGGCGATCGCCCGGGCCCTGGTCAACCGGCCGCGGCTGATGTTGCTGGACGAGGTGACCTCGGCGCTCGACCCCGAGTTGGTCGGGGAGGTGCTCGACCTGCTGCGCGAACTCAAGGACGACGGCCTGACGATGATCCTCAACACCCATGAGATGGGTTTTGCCCGCCAGGTTGCCGATGTCGTGTGCTTCCTCGACGGCGGGGTGATCCTCGAGCAGGGCCGGCCCGAGCAAGTCCTCGGTGCCCCGGCCCACGAGCGCACCCAGCGCTTCCTCTCGCGTCTGACCCACTGAGTCCGCCCGACGCCCGACGCGGTCCGCCGTATTCACCGGGTCCCTTCACGGTGGCCGACGGTCTTGGTCGGGCGGCGCCCCGTCGAGCGGCTCCGGACCTCGGGCTCCCAGTGCTGGGGGGAAATGGGCCATTGACGTGTCAGAGCACACTCCAGGCCCGTCGGATGCGCGTGCAGGCGCCCGAAGGCGGTCCCTGGTGCCCAGGCAGGATGACGAGTCGACCTGTCTGCAAGATAACTAAGTGTTACCTATATCCAAAGAGTGTGTTATGTTCGGGGCGGCCGAATGACCGTATCCACCGAAGGAGTGCCCGATGACCACCGTCCTGACCAACCCGTCCTCGGGCATGTGCACTGAGGTGGAGTTGCGCCGCCGCTTGACCGAGGCCCTGCTCAGCGACATCGTCGAGCGGGTGGCCGCGAATCCGCAGACGTGGGCGCCCCTCGTCGGTGACGGGCGCAGTCATACGTGGGCTCGTGTGCCGGTGCGCGAGGACGTGCACGTGTGGGTCGCCACCTGGCCGACCTTCCAAGGCACGCTCTTGCACAGCCACGACTACGCCACCTCGGCCTTCCGGACTGTGCGCGGCGTGCTGACCGAGGTCCGTCCCGACGAGCGCGGCCGGCTGTTGCCGCGCAAGTTCGGACCCGGCCTGACGTCGGTCATCGGCCCCGGCGAGATTCACGACCTGCGCAATGAGTTGGTCGATCCCGCGGTGACGATCCATGCCTACAGCGAGCGGCTGACGTCGATCACCTACTACGACTGGGACGCGGGTGCGATCACCGAGTCCGGCCGGATCCACGCCAGCAACTGCGCCGGCGCCCACAACTGGCCGGGCGCCTGACCCCACCGGGGCCTGAGGGCCCGGCCACCCCGAGAATGGCAACGTTCTGCGCACGCAGCCATTCTCGGATCAGCCGGTGTTGCGCAGGCCGGCCGCCACCCCGTTGACGGCCAGCAGCAGGGCCCGCTGCAGATCCGGGTCGGTATCGCCGGCCCGGATGCGCGCCAGCATCGACAACTGCAGGTAGCTGATCGGGTCGAGATAGCGGTCGCGCACCTCGAGCGTGCGCTTGAGGGTCGGCTGCGCCTCCAGCAGCTCCGACTCGCCGGTGATCTCCAGGACCGCGGCGACGGTGCGCGCATATTCGGCCTTGATCAGGTCGAAGATCGGGTGCAGCGCCGGGTCGACCAGCGCCTCCACATAGTTCTCCGCGATGTCCATGCGCGTCTTCTTGCACATCATCTCGACATTGGAGATGAAGGTCCGGAAGAAGTGCCATCGCTCATACATCGCGCGCAGCAGATCGCCCTGCCCGGCATCGAGCGCCGAGCGCAGGCCGGTCCCCACGCCGTACCACCCGGGGACGATCTGCCGGGACTGGGTCCAGCCGAAGACCCACGGGATCGCGCGCAACCCGGCCAGTCCCAGCCCGCTGTCGGGCCGCTTCGAGGGTCGCGACCCGATCTTCAACGCGCCCAGCTGCTCGACCGGCGTGGACTGGGCAAAATAGGTCGGCAGCCGCGGGTCGTCGACCAAGCCGCGGTAGGCCGCGAAAGCTGCGTCGCTGATCCGGGTCATCGTGGCGTCGTACTCGAGCAGCTCTGCCTCGCCGGTGCGGGCTTTCGTATGCAGCGCGCTTGCCTCCAGCACGGCGGCGATGGTCAGCTCGAGGTTCTCGCGGGCCAGGGCCGGCAGGAGGTACTTGTCGGAGATGACCTCGCCCTGCTCGGTGACCTTGATCGCCCCGGACAGCGTGCCGAAGGGCTGGGCCAGGATGGCCTCGTGTGTCGGCCCGCCGCCTCGGCCGACACTGCCGCCGCGGCCGTGAAAGAGACGCAGCTGGATGTTGTGGCGGGCCGCGGTGTCGCGCAGCACGCGCTGGGCCCGGTGGATCTCCCACTGGCTCGTGGTGATGCCCGCGTCCTTGTTGGAGTCGGAATAGCCGAGCATCACCTCCTGCACCCCGCCGCGCGCTTCGACAATCTGCCGGTATGCCGGCGCACTCAGGAGTTCATCGAGAATCGTTCCGGCGGAGCGCAATTCCTCCACGGTCTCCAGGAGGGGCACGAAGCCGATGTCTGCACGTGCCGAGCGGCCGGCGTCGGTGGCGAGGTCCACCAGCCCGGCCTCGCGGGCGATCACCGCGGCGGCGAGCAGGTCGTCGGCGCCCTGGGTCATCGAGACGATGTAACTCTCGATGACCTCCTGACCGAACCACTCCTTCGCGGTGCGGATTGCCCGGAAGGTGTCGAAGGTGCGCGTGCCGTCTGCATCCAGCGGCGGCGGCGTGGGCGTCAACGGGCGTCGGCCGGCGAGTTCGCCGGAAAGCCACGCTAGGCGCTCCGGGCGGGAGCGGGCGGCATACTCGCCAGGGACACCGGAGGCCCGGTCTGCCAGCTGCGCAAGCACGTGATGGTGAGCGTCGCTGTGTTCGCGCACATCCATGGTCGCCACCTGCAGGCCGAAGGCGCTCGCCGTTCTGATCAGCCGGGCGAGGGCCCCGCGGGCGATGAGTTCGCCCTTGTTCGCCTGCAGTGACTCCTTGATGAGCATCAGGTCCTCGAGGAGTTCTTCGCGACCGAGATAGTCGTGACCCGGCCGGTGCGGGCGGCGCGCGGCGATCCGCTCGCGCGTGTTGTTCAGCCGCTGGCGCACACAACTGAGCTTGAGCCGGTAGGGCTCTTCGACGTTGAGTCGCCGGATCCGGTCTTCGATTTCCAGGGTCGCCAGGTCGCGTTCGAGGCTGGCCGCCAACGCCGGGGTGACGCCGACGAGCTTTGTCGACATCGACACCTCGTCGACGCACTCGGAGACCATGGCGATCAGGCCCCGGATGCCGACAGCGTGCTGCATCACGAGGATCTCGATGGTCGTCTCCGGCGAGACATTCGGGTTGCCGTCCCGGTCGCCGCCGATCCAGTTGCCGAAGACGAGCGGCCGCGCCGTCGCCGGCAGGTAGGCACCCCGCCGCTCGGCCTCGTCGGCCATGTCCGCGAGCAGTTTCGGGACCGTCTCCTCAAGCAGGCCGTCGACGAAGAACAACATATTGCGAGCCTCGTCGGCGACGGTGGGCTGATCGACGCGAAGATCGTCGCTCTGCCACATCGACTCGATGATCTCGGCGAGGCGCCGATCGCGCTGCCGCTCGGTGCGTGCGCTCGGCTTCGCACGGTAGGCGATCAGGGCGTCCGCGATCTCGCGCAGCTTCAGCAGTGCCGTCCGGCGGCTGGCCTCGGTCGGGTGGGCGGTGTAGACCGGACGCACCGAGAGCCGGCTCAACGAGGTGGTCAGGGCCGGCGCGCCACGTTCGGCCACGACGGCGTCCATCGCGGCCACCAGCCAATCGGCATCCTCGGGCCGCTCCGCGAGGTGGGCGGCGCGGTCGACCTGTTCGGCGATATTGGCCAGGTGGAAGTAGGTCGCGAACGCCCGCACCATATTCATGGCGGTGGGCAGATCCACCGCGGCCAGGCGGGTGGCCAGTTCCCGGGCCGCCGAGTCCTCGCCGGTCTGGGCTCGCTTGGTCAGCACCCGAACGGCCTCGACGGCGTCGAGGAGATCCTGGCTCTCCTGGCGCACCAAGGTCTGCCCGAGCAGATCCCCGAGTCGCCGGATATCGCGTCGCAGCGCAGCGTCGCCCGGGGGCGCCGAGCGTGAGTCGTCGCCGCTGGGTCCGTTCGGCACGCGGTCCATACGGGCAGGGTATGGAACCGCTTTCACTGACGGCAAGCGCGTGTCGCGACGTGGGCGGTCCGTGACGTGACGAGGTCCCCGATCCAGCTGTTGTGCAGGCACCCTTCTCGCTCATCCGGCGCGGGCGCTGAGCGCGGCTCCAGCGCCGAGTCGGCCCGGAGCCGCTCGACGAGAGGGGGCGGGCGGGTTCGGGCGGTTGCGTCAAGCCCCGGTCGCAAGGGGGACCAGGGGGCGAGGTCCTCGGGCCGGCGCACCTGCGGCAGCGCCAGGAAGATGGTCCCCACGTCGCCTCCCACCAGCCGGTCGCGCCGTCGCCGCTGATCGTCGAGGGTGCCGGCATGGTGCCGCTCGGCAAAGGCCGCGTCTCGATGCTGCGTTCGACCTCGTCGAGTCGCTCTCGCGGCGACGGGAAGGGGATCCCGGATGCCGCACGCTCCCGCTCCCACCACCCCGCCCCGATCCCGGCGAAGGCGCGTCCGGCCGAGAGGGCATCGAGGGTGGCTAGGTCTTTGGCGAGCACGCCGGGTCGACGGAAGGTCACAGGGGAGACGAGCGTGCCGAGCCGCAACCTGGTCGACAGGCCGGCGAGCAGGCCGAGCGCGACATAGGGCTCTGGGATCGGCTCCCAGGCGCGGTCGACCTGAGGAATCTGGATCAGGTGGTCCATCAGCGTGATTCCGGCGAAACCGGCCTCATCCGCGGCGAGCGCCATCGAGCGCAGCCAGCCGGCGGGATCTGCGGCCCACGGAAATCGGGAAATGTTGAGGACGTAGTCGACGCCCGCTCCCGGTGGTCGTGGCCACGGTTCGTCCAGTGGCCTGCGTGCGGAGGCGGGCGTAGCGGCCACCGCGCGCCTGCTCACGTCCGATGCGTCCCCGGATGAGACGCCCGGTGCCTCGACGAACGAGGCGTCCGGGGCCGACGGGCGTGGGGCGACTGTCAGGACCTCGGCCCAACCTTCCCCGGACAGGACGGCGGCGAGTGCGCGCGATCGCTGCACTTGCTGACCTAGCGCCCGTGTCGGGACAGGTCGGTCGCGCAGGGCGTTCCGGGCGCGGCAAACCGCCGCCTGTGTGGTGAAATGCAACTGCCACGCAAGGCAAACCAGCACGTTGGCCGGCGTCGAGATAGGCCGCGCGGCGGGCATCATCCAGGCCGAGTGTGTCGATCACCGTCGTCAATCCCCGCCGTAGGCGCGCGGCCACGATGAGGTCGAGCGCGGCGAAGGCGTCGGCCGAAGCGTCGAGATCGGCCGATCCCGTGCCGACGACGGCGCGCAGGGCGTCCGAGGCGACGATCTCGGACGCGCGATAGTGCGCGGCGGCCCAGGTCGACTTGCCTGACCCGGCCGCGCCGACGAGCACGATCAGCGCGGGGTCCGGCTGCCTGGGCACAGGCGCCAGTCTGCTGCACCGCATGCCTAGGGCCTGGTCACGCGCGTGACATAGGTTCGGCAGATGCCGCACGTCCCGATCCCGGAGTCCTTCCGTGCGACGATCGCCGGCCGGGCGCCGGAGCTGCAGGTGTCGGGCGCGGACTGGTTGCGTCGGCTGCCGGCACTCATCGAGGCATCGCTCGGCCGGTGGGATCTCGTCCCCGACGGTGAGGTCCAGCATGGCGAGTGTGCGCTCGTCGTCCCGGTCCGGTTGCGCGGCAACGACTTCCGTGCGCAGGCACCCGATGGATCGGCCATTCTGAAACTGACCTGGCCGCATGGGGAGGCGCGTCTGGAGCATCTCGCGCTTCGGGACTGGGGCGGCCGAGGAGCTGTGCGGCTGCTGGCGGCGGAGCCCACGGCATACGTCCTGTTGTTGGAGCGGCTCGCGCCGCGGGCCCTGACGGAGGTCTCGATCCTGCAGGCCTGTGAGGTGATCGGGACGCTCGTCAACACGCTCGACCGGCCGGCCGGCCCGCAGTACGAGCGGCTGTCGGCCAAGGGCGCCCGCTGGCGCGAGGTGCTCGCCCAGGGCACGCCGCTCGTTCCGCGCCGGCTGACCGAGCAGGCGTCGGCGACGCTGGGCCATTTGCTGGACGGCGAGGTCGACGGCCGCCTCGTCCACGAAGACCTGCACGACGCCAACGTCCTGGCCCCGCTCGACCCGGCCCGCGGGCAGTGGCTGGCCATCGACCCCAAGCCGGTTTCCGGTGAATGGCCGTATGCCGTGGCCCCCATCGTCTGGAACCGCGCCGAGGCGACGGCCGCTGCCCACAACCCGAGGATGCATGTACGCCTGCGTGCCGACATCGTCGCCGACGCGGCCGGTCTCGACCCCGACCGGGTGGCGGCGTGGACCCTGGTGCGGCTGGTCATCAACGCGGTCTGGGCGGCGTCCTTCGCGCCGCAATCGGACGCTTTGCGGGCGCGGATGATCATGCTCGCCAAGGCCTTCACCGGCTGACCTCGTCGCCATCTCAGAAGCCGACCGAAAGCACGGCATCCGGGCGCCGCCGATGAGACGCGGGCACCCGTTCGCGCGGCGCTCATGGGAGGATCGAAGTGGAGTAAAAGTTCATCACAGGCATCACGCACAAAGGAGCAAGCCCGTGCCCATCGCAACTCCCGAGGTCTACGCCGACATGCTCGAGCGAGCCAAGGCCGGCTCGTTCGCCTACCCGGCGATCAACATCACCTCTAGCCAGACCGTCACGGCGGCCATTCGCGGTTTTGCGGAGGCCGGCAGCGACGGCATCATCCAGGTCTCGACCGGTGGCGCCGAGTACGCCTCCGGCTCGACGATCAAGAACATGGTCACTGGCTCGCTCGCTCTCGCGGCGTATGCCGAAGAGGTCGCGAAGAATTACGCCGTCAACATCGCGTTGCACACCGACCACTGCCCCAAGGACAAGCTCGACGGCTTCGTGCGCCCGCTCATTGCGGCCAGCACCGAGCGCGTCAAGGCCGGCGGGCTGCCGATCTTCCAGTCGCACATGTGGGACGGCTCGGCCGTACCGCTGGCCGAGAACCTCCAGATCGCCGAGGAACTGCTCGCCCTGACCAAGGCCGCGAACATCATCCTCGAGGTCGAGATCGGCGTCGTCGGTGGCGAGGAGGACGGTGTCGCCAACGAGATCAACGAGCAGCTCTACACCACCCCCGAGGACGCTTTGAAGACGGTCGAGGCGCTCGGCCTCGGCGAGAACGGCGCCTACATGGCCGCCCTGACCTTCGGCAATGTGCACGGCGTCTACAAGCCGGGCAATGTCAAGCTGCGCCCGGAGATCCTGCGCCAGTGCCAGGACGCGATCGTCGCCGCCAAGGGCCTCGAAGCCGGCTCCAAGCCGCTCGCGCTCGTCTTCCACGGTGGCTCGGGCTCGCTGCCCGAGGAGATCTCGGCCGCGGTCGACTACGGCGTGGTGAAGATGAATGTCGACACCGACACCCAGTACGCCTTCACCCGCCCGGTCGCCGCCTGGATGTTCCAGCACTACGACGGCGTGCTGAAGGTCGACGGCGAGGTCGGCAACAAGAAGCAGTACGACCCGCGCGCTTGGGGCAAGGACGCCGAGGCCGGTATGGCCGCCCGCGTCGTCGAGGCCTGCCAGAACCTCCGCTCGGCCGGGACTCACGCCTAAGTCCTGGACACCCCTACCGGATGGGTGGGAGGGGTCAGATTTCCCGCCCGACGCCGGAAACCCCTCGTGTGCATGGGAAGTTTTCCCGCGCGAACGAGGGGTTTCCCATGCGCATTCCCCACCGTGAGAGAGTCCCCGTATGACCGATCTGCTTGGGACTCCCGAGACTCGCCTGCCCGTCGATCCGGCCGACGCCGCCCTGAAATACCGGGTCGCGCCGATCGACGCCGCCAAGGCGTGCCCGGCCTCCTCGCTCGCGTGGGCGCTGCTCGCCGAGGAGGCGCTCGCCCGGGGGGAGGCGGTCACGGCATACGCCTATGCCCGCACGGGCTACCACCGCGGACTGGACGCACTGCGCCGGGCGGGGTGGCGCGGCCAGGGGCCGATCCCGTGGTCCCACGAGCCCAACCGCGGCTTCCTGCGCGCGCTGGCCGCCCTGGCCTATGCCGCTGCAGCCATCGGCGAGGAGGGCGAGCGGGTGCGGTGCACGGAGTTCTTGCGCGCGTCGTCGGCGGAGGCCGCTCGCGAGCTGGGGCTCTGACGGTGGCGCTGACGCCGGCCGAGCTCCTGGCGGCCCTGCACCGGCAGGTGCGCACGGGCGTCGGGGAGGGCGACCCCGAGGCCGTCCGTGAGCGCGTCGGGCTGATCTGGCGGACCTGGTCGACCAACCCCGCCGACCAGTGGGCGATGGTCGAGAGCCCCGACGGGCTCGGCGACGCACCCGACGTCACGATCGCCGGGGAGCGCGATCACTTCGCCGGCCTCGGCATCCCGCTGGAGTGGAAGACCTATTCGTATGACGTGCCGGTCGACATCGGTGATCGACTGGTGGCTGCCGGATTCGAGGCGGGCGACGACGAGGCGCTGATGCTCGGCGAACTCGCCGATCTCGTCGACCGGGTCCCGATCCCGGAGGGCGTCAGCATCCGTGAGGTGCGCACGCTCGGCGATCTGCGCCGGATCGACAACCTCGGCGCGCTGGTCTGGGGCGCTGAGTGGCACGGTCCGCGGGCGCCCCTCGAGGGCGCCGACAGCGACCCGATTGAGCGCCGCGACCCGCACGAGTATGCCGTGCTCGCCGAGGAGTCCCCGGAGGGACCGGTGCTTTGCGCGGCCCGCGTAAACCTCACTCCCGGAACGGATTTCGCCGGCCTCTGGGGCGGCAACACGCATCCGCAGTGGCGTGGCCTGGGGCTCTATCGCGCGGTCCTCGCCAGGCGCGCGCACTGGGCGCTGGAACGCGGTGCGCGCTATGCGCGCGTCGATGCGTCGCCCAACTCCGAGCCGATCCTGGCTCGCCTCGGGCTCTATCGGGTCGCGACGACCACGCCCTACCACCACGGCTGACGCCGGGAGCGTGGGCACCGGCGGGGGTGGCGCGGGTGGTGCCGCCCCGGCCACGGGTGCTACCAGGCGGCGGCTGGGACGTCGGTGCGCGCGAAGTCGCGCCCGACAAAGAGCAGCGGTTGCCCGGAATCCATGGCGAGGGCGTAGGCGAAGCAGTCGCCGAAATTGAGGCCGGCCGGGTGGCCCGAGCCCTGGCCATAGCGCACGTGGGCCTGCACCGCCAGATCGCCCATCCGTGGAGTCACCGAGCGGATCGAGATCTGGAGTGCCGTGCAGAGTCGATCGACATCGGCCAACCTCGCGGTCCCGAAGCGGCGCTGGAGGACAACCGATGCCTCGACGTAGTTCGCCACGGACAGCCAGCGTCTATTGGCCGTGCTGACGGCACGTGTCAAACGCACGCTCTCTGGCTCATCGAGCAGAATCGACACCAGCGCGGACGTCTCGATGATCATGAGAGCGGCAGTCCCGCCTCGTCATACATTGCGTCAAGGTCGTGCCTGACGGCTGCCCGGTCATCGTCGGTGACCGTGCGCGTGAACTCCGCGACGACTGCGCGCGCATCGTCGAACCGGCGCTGAGCAGGGTCGCCGAGGTCGCGGCTGTCGGGATCGTCGAGGGCGTCGAGATAGCGGGTGAGGGCCGCTTCAAGCACGCTGACCTGAGTACGCCCGGTGCGTTCCGCCGCCTCTCGGGCAAGGGCGCACACCCGGTCGTTCTTGATATTCAGTGCCACCGTCGATACACCGCCTTACACCACGCTACACCTGCAGGCCGGTCAAGCATGGGGTGAGCGGGCGCGGCGACCGGGCAGGCATACGGCTAGCCTGTGCTGCGGTTCATCCGACGAAGGGGAGGCGACATGCCGGCGATCGTGCTGGTCGGCGCCCAATGGGGCGACGAAGGCAAGGGCAAGGCCACCGACCTGATGGGGTCGGCGGTCGACTATGTCGTGAAATTCAACGGCGGCAACAACGCCGGGCACACCATCGTCATCGAGGGCGAGAAATACGCCCTTCACCTGCTGCCCAGCGGCATCCTGACGCCGACGTGCACGCCCGTGATCGGCAATGGTGTCGTGATCGACCTCGAAGTGCTCTTCCACGAGATCGACGGGCTGGAGGCCCGCGGGGTCTCGACGGCGAAGCTGCTCGTCAGCGCGAATGCCCACATCATCGCGCCCTACAACCGCACGCTCGACAAGGTCACCGAGCGCTTCCTTGGCGCCCGCAAGATCGGCACGACCGGCCGCGGCATTGGCCCGACCTATGCAGACAAGATGTCCCGCAACGGGATTCGCGTGCAGGACCTTTTCGACCGGCACATCCTGGAGCAAAAGGTCGAGGCCGCCCTGGGCTTCAAGAACCAAGTGCTCACCAAGATCTACAACCGCCGCGCGATCAGCCCCGACGAGGTCGTCGCCGAGCTCTTGTCGTATGCCGATCGGCTAGCCCCGATGGTCGCCGACACCTCGCTCGTGCTGGAGCGGGCGCTGGACGACGGAGCGACTGTGCTCCTGGAGGCGGGGCAGGCGACGCTGCTCGATGTCGACCACGGCACCTACCCCTATGTCACCTCCTCCTCGGCGACCGCGGGTGGCGCGTGCACCGGGTCGGGCATCCCGCCGACGCGGGTGAGCCGCGTGATCGCGATCCTCAAGGCGTACACGACGCGTGTCGGGGAGGGGCCCTTCCCGACCGAACTCTTCGACGACTCCGGCGAGTTCCTGCGCAAGACCGGCTTCGAATACGGCACCACCACCGGCCGGCCGCGGCGTTGTGGCTGGCTGGACACGGTGATTGGGCGCTATGCCAACCGGATCAATGGCGTCACCGACTTCGTGGTCACCAAGCTCGACGTCCTCACCGGGCTGGAGCAGGTGCCGATTTGCGTGGCCTATGACGTGGACGGGGTCCGGCACGACGAGATGCCGGTCAATCAGACCGACTTCCACCACGCCACGCCCATCTACGAGGTCATGGACGGCTGGTGGGAGGACATCACGACCTGCCGGAGCTTCGATGACCTGCCGGCCAATGCGCAGGCCTACGTCCTGCGCGTTGAGGAGCTGATCGGCGCGCGCGTCTCGGCCATCGGTGTCGGCCCGGGCCGCGACGAGATCATCGAGCGCTTCCCACTCCTGGACTAAGCAGGGGCCGCGTGCGTGCGGCTCCGGCGCGCGAGGCGTATGCCCGTATGACAGTTCTTCGTGTGCCGTCGGCCGCACGCGCGACGCGTGTGCACACCGTTGGTGTCGTTGGTGTCGATCAGTGTCAGCGCCGCGGGTGCGCCCTCGCGCACCGGGCGCAATGGGTTGGCCGCAATCAGCGCGGACGGTCGACAGGTGGCGTTCGTCTCGAACGGCACGGACCTGGTCGCGGGTGCAACAACCGTGCGGTCGGGAGTCTATGTGCGCGACCTGTATTCGAAACGAACGCTGCTGGTGAGCTCGGACGCAACCGACCCGTCACTCTTTCGACGGACTGGCAATCTCGGCTGATGGCAACGCGATTGCCTTTGGCAAGCTCGCGCCAACCGTCGTCGGCGGCGCCGCGCAATCGCTGCCACAGGTCTTTCTCGCCGGCCGGGTCACCAAACAGGTCCTCAAGATCTCTTTCCGCGTTACCGCAGCACCCCATGAGCGGGCTTCGGGACTGGCGCGCTGAGCGACGACGGCCGACGGCTGCCCTGAGCTCATTCGCCACGAACTTGATCGCCGGCAAGACCAGCAACGGGACCTTCATTCCAACCCTGACTCCGTGACTGCGGGCCCGCAGGCCGCTGACGACCGCTGTGGCTCCCGTCCCCGGCAGAGGAACAGGAGCCGCAGCGACGATCGTCAGGCTAGGGGTTGCTGGAGTTCGACGACCCAGCCGGCGTCGCCGTCATACGGGGTCTGCAGGTAGACCTCGCGGCAGGGCCCGACGGGCGTCAGGCCGCGGGCCTCGACCTCGCGGGCGAGGTCCTGCCACGCGTCGGAGATGCCGTCGATCTCGGCTCCCGTGTAGGTGGCGACGAGGGCGTGCTCGACCGAGGCGAGGGTGGCGGCCACCAGGCCGGGCGGCGTGTCCTCGAGGGCCAGCTGTGCCGCGGCGGCGACGGTCATGGCCCCGCCGTCGTCGCCGTAGTGGCCGATGTCGGGGCCACGGCGTTGCGCGCCGGAGCTGGCAACCAGTTGGGCCACCCGGCCAAAGAGCGGGCTGACCACCTCGCCGACACTCTGGCCTTCGGTCAGGGTGACGCTGAGTTGGGCCACCTGCAGCGCTGGCAGGCTGGTGAGGCGAGTTTCGTTGTGGGACATGGTGTTCTCCTTTTCGATTGATCGGAGTCTCGCCTCGACCTGATGCAGCCGGAGCCGGTCGCCCGCGATCTGAGCGGCCAACTCGTCGCGGCGGGTGGTCAGCAGATGATGCAACTGCCGGTCATTGAGCCGGCCGTCCAGGACCTGGCCAACCTGCTCCAACGTGAAGCCCAGGTCCTTCAGCGCGACCAGGCGGTTGACCCGGCCGAGCTGGTCGGCGCGATAGAACCGATAGCCGGTGAACTCGTCCACCCGTGCCGGCACGAGCAGGCCGAGCCGGTCGTAGTGGCGCAGCATCCGCACCGACACCCCGGCCCGTCTGGCGAAATCTCCGATACTCAACATGGCGATCTCCACGCAATCGTCTGACACCGTGTCATGGTCAAGCCCTATCCGCCGAGGTCCGCCGTGCGCGCCCACGCGGCCTCGACGGCGGCGCGGGCCTCGTCGCCGTCGAGGCCGAGCGTGCGGACGGTCGCGACATACGCCGTCGCGGCGGCCTCCAACCGGGACCGGGTCACCTGCTGCGGCGAGAGATGCACGGGGGCAACCGTTGTGCCGCCGCCTCGTCGCGTGCTCACCAGGCCGGCCTGCTCCAGTTCTTGATAGGTACGCGCGACGGTGCCGTTGGCGATCCCGAGATCCTTCGCCAGTTGGCGGACGGGTGGGAGCCGCTCGCCGGTGCCGAGTTGCCCGGTCTCGATGAGCGTGGCGAGCTGGCGGCGAAGCTGCTCATATGGTGGAGTCGGATCGGTGAGGTCGACGGTGATGTCGGTGCTCATGACCGGACCCGGGGCGCCGAGTTTTCGCGGGCCGAAGCTTGTGGCGCACGGGCGGGCAGAAGGACGGTTGCGGTCAGGACCATGGCGATGACCAGGCTGATCAGTGCGATGAGGAGAGCGGCTCCGGCAAAGGGGTCACCGCCGGTGACGCAGTCATTGCCGTGCAGCGCCGAGCTCATCACGATCGCGATCGGGCCCGCGGTCCCCCATGCCGTCGCGCCGATTGCGCTCACGACGCGGCGCATGGCGTCGCGCCGCAAATGCGTGTCGTATGCCGCGTGGCTTGAGTCCGGGTTCGCCCGGTCCCGGATGGCGCGTGCCGCCACGATGCCGAAGCCGATGGTAGCCAGCATGATGAGGGCAGCCGGTAGGGCGTAGTAGCTGCCCGGCCAGGGGCCGTTGGTCGCGGTGAGCACCGTGGAACCGATGCCGGGCAGATCCTGCACGCACGTCGCGGTGATGGCGCGGCCGGCGCGTCCCTGGTCATCGGGAGAGGCTGTCGCCATGCCGATGCCGAGAAGCGTTGCCAGAGTGGCGATTCCGGTAGCCGTGACCCAGAGTCGGGCTCGCGGCACCAGGGTGGCGAACGAGCGGCTGGTGAGGCTGGCTGTCCGGCGCTGGGCGCTGCTCGGCCGGATCGTCCACTCGCCGACCATGATGGCCAGGAGCACCGAGCAGCCGGCGATCGCTGGTGCCGCAAGGGCGAGCCGGCCCAGGCTCACGTCTTGTTGAGCCAACGCAGCCACCGCGAGGCAGGCCCCGAGCAGCACGCCGACCCAGCGCCAGAGCGTCGTCCAGCGTTCGACGGCCCGCAGGTCGGCGCCGGCAGCGCCGGTGCGCAGGTCGCGATTCCGGACGACTCGGACGATGCCGACGATGAGCACCACGAGCAGTGTCACGGCCAGCAGTGGCACGAAAAGAAGCTGGTTCATGTCGAGATCCTTACTTGTGTTGAAGTGTTGATACAAGTAAGCATGGACCGAGGACGATCTTGTGTCAAGTGGGCAATACAAAACTTCTCCAGGCACGGGGGTTCACGGTGTGTTTGACTACCCGAGTGCCAACCTTCGCCGTCGGGGATCCGGTCGAGTGCCGCTCTCGCAAGTTCGACGGTCGTCGGCACCACGGTGCCACCGTGCGCTACTTGGGCGAGGACGAGCACGGGGTCTGGATGGGGAGCACGCCGGCAATGCCTGGTCCGGTGGACCCCGCGCGTTCGTGACCGACGCGGCCGACGTGCTGGTTGTGCCGAAGGCAGCTCTATGGCTACCCCGACGAGATCGTGGCTCTGGCGGAGGAGGAATGTTCGCGTGTTGCCGCCGAGATGCGTTGCGAGAAAGGAGTCTTCGCGCCCAACGTTGCCGAGTTCTGGTTGCGCACCCTGGAAGCGCTGCGCTCGTGAGCGAGAGCGTGGGACCCAGCTCCACCGCGTCGCGGGGACCCGTCCGTACGGGGTTTCGTCACGGACCTAGGTGCGCAACACGGTCATCCGGTGGGCCGCACGAGTGAGAACGACATAGAGCACGCGGACTCCACCGGGCGCCTCGTCAGTGATGGCGTCGGGGTCCACGACGACTGTCGCGTCGTACTCCAGGCCCTTGGTGGACAGCGGATCGATGACGATGACCCGCCCGTCGTGTGCGCCATCGAGCGGGGCCAGGCGATCGGCATACCGGCTCGGTGTGATGACGGCGATCGACCCGCCGACGGTTGCGGCGAGATCGTCGACGGCAGCTCGGGTGTCCGCGAGGGTGTCCAGGCCCAACTCGCGCACCTCGGGCTGAATGCCCGTCTCCCGCACGGCATTCGGAATGTCGGCGTCCGGAACGAGGGGGAGGATCGTGTCCCGCGCGTAGTCGAAGATCTCGCGGGCGTTGCGGTAGTTCGTGTCCATATGGAAATGCCGGCGCGGCTGTCGGCCGAAGGCGTCGTCGCGCGCGTGGAGCGCCTCGACCCGGTCGTTCCAGGAGGCCTGCGCGGCGTCGCCGACCACGGTCCACGACGCATACTCCCCGCGCCGGCCAATCATCCGCCACTGCATGGGGGATAGGTCTTGAGCCTCGTCGACCAGGATGTGCGCATACTCTTCGGGCAGCCCGATACGGTTGCGCAACAACGCATCTCGCGGATCGCTGGCGCGTTCAATGGCTGCCCGTCCGATGCTGGCCGGTCCGCCGAGGGCGCGGAACTCCCGATTGGACACGTCGTCGAGATCATCGATCTCGTAGAAGCCGCGTTCCTCGTCGCCGTTGTCGGTGACGGGCCCGAGCCGCGCCGCGAGCTCGTCGATCAAGGCGATATCGGCCACCGTCCACGACCCCACGTCGAGGGCGTCACGCATCGACAGCGCAATGCCGGCAAGCTCACCGTCCGTGAAGACGCCTCGTCCGTGCCGGTATGCCGTATCCGTGTCCCCGAGCCACAGCAACACCTCGCGCGGGTCCACCTGGGGCCACCACGCCTCCATGAAGTCGTCGACAGCCAGCGACTCCCCGAAGGACTCGAGGAAGTCGGCTCGCTCCCCCTGCCGATGGGTCGCCCAAGCCGCGTCCGCGAGCATCCCGCGGGCGGCCGCAGCCCCGGCGTTGCGCCGGTGACCGCGTAGGACCCGTGCGCGGATGCCGTCAAGTGTGTTGGGGGGCAAGGTGATTGCCTGGCCACCGACAAAGGCGCGGAAGCTTTCCGGCGCGTCCGGAATCCGCCCGCCGGCAACTCGGTCGAGCAGTTGCCGGACCCGCAAGCTGCCCTTGAGCGCGGCGACCTCCGGTCGATCGACGCGCCCCGCGCTCAACACATCGATGACGTCGCCGAGTGATCGCAGCGTGACTGAATCCTCACCGAGCGACGGCAACACGCGCTCGATATAGGCCGTGTAGGCCGAGGAGGGGCCGATGACGAGAACGCCGCCCGCTTCGTACTTCCGGCGCTCCGAATAGAGCAGGTATGCCGCGCGGTGCAGCGCGACGACCGTCTTGCCGGTGCCGGGACCTCCGGTGATCTCCGTAACCCCCCGGCCCGGTGCGCGAATGGCTTCGTCCTGATGTCGCTGGATGGTCGCGACGATGTCGCGCATCTGAGCCCCGCGCGAGCGAGTGAGGGCGGCCATCAGGGCCCCGTCGCCGGTGATCTCCAGATCCGCCGGGGCCGCCGGCGCCATCAGGTCGTCCTCGACACCGATGACGGTCGCAGCGGAACTGCGCAGCACGCGTCGCCGGATCACCCCGTGCGGTTGGACCGGGGTCGCCCGATAGAAGGCCGAAGCCGCTGGAGCGCGCCAGTCGATGACCAACGGCTCATAGTCCTCATCACGCACCCCGAGCCGGCCGATATAGCGGACCTCACGCTCGGGATCGAGCCACCACTCGTCGGGCAGGTCGGGCGCCGGTGCCTCGCGAAGACCACCGAGGTCGACTAGGTCGAGGCGGCCGAAGACCAGGCCCTCGTATTGGCGATCCAGTGCCGCTTGGCGCCGTGCCGCGTTGAACACCAGGGCATCCCGCTCGAAGAGACCGGTGATCTCCTCGTCGCGCACATCGCCGGTGCGATCGGTGCGGCCGCGGGCAAGACCGTCGACGGCAACCAGATTGGCGCGCTCGCTGGCCTTGGCCAACTCGGCGTAGACGCGGTCGACGTGGGCCTGCTCGGTCGCAATCTCTCGCGTCAGGACGTCGGAAACCGGCGTGGGAGGCGGGGACGTGGTCACTACGGCTTCTTCATATCGACATCGGGGGAACCACTGATCTTACGGCCCGCAGGACCGGTGCTTCGAACGCGGCGTCACGTCAGACCAAGCCTTGGCGAACGGCCTCGACGCCCGCCTGGAAGCGCGTTGTCGCCCCGAGCGAGTCCATGATGTGACGGATGCGACGCTCGACGGTGCGCTGGGAGATGTTCAGGCGCCGGGTGATCGTCGAGTCGGTCGCCCCGCCGGCGAGGAGGCCGACAATGATCGCGTCGCGAGAGGCGATGGTCTCGGGCTGGGGGCTGTCCTCCTCGGCGAGGAGCGGCATACCGGCCGACCAGAGGGTCTCCGCCAACCGGACGAGAGCAGCGACAAAGGGCTTGCTCCGCAGCACCATCGCGCCGGCGCCGCTGGCGTCGATATTGCTGAACTCGACAACAGCGGCGGTGTCGTCGACGATCACGGCGGAGAAGTGGATCGGCCCGGTGAAGCGGACCTCTTCGCCGCCGATGACCCGCTCACGCAATGCCTCGAGCGTGCCGTCGAGGTCGAGGATCGACGGGTCGTAGATCGCCCTGATCCGGACGACTTCGCCATGGGCGTTGCGAAAGAACTCCCGGTGGCTGTTGAAGGGGTCGAGGAGCATCTGCTGGGTGCGGCGGGAATCGGCGCGGATACAGAGAATCTCGCGACTGGCGGCCGCTGTGATCGTGGACGTGGCGGACGCGATGTCGGCGAGCGTATGCAGCTCGCGGCTCCCGGAATCGGGCACAGGGGTCGCCCGCGCGGCCGAGTACATCTGGTGCATGCTGCTGGCGTTGGCGCGCCACCCGCGGGCGCGCCGCTCGGTGTCCGCTGCCCAGGCAGGAACGGCAATGTCCGGCTCGGGAACATCCCAGGAGCCGTCGTCGCCCACCACGACCATGCCGCGCGAGCGCAGGATAAGCACGGCGCCGTCGACGAGTTCGGCGTCCAAGCCGCTGGCGATCAGTGAATCCCGATCTGCGACAGGGTCGTTCAGCAGAGCGAGGTAGACGACGCTGAGTTCGCCCTCCGAGATCAACTGGGGAAAGCGCAGCCGCTCCCGGTGCGCGGGCCTGACGTCGGTCACGCTTCCCAGCGTGCCAGTCTGGCGGGTTTCCGTCAATGACGGCCAGGCGACAGGGCTGGGCTTTACTCGCGAGTAGAAGTTTGTAAAACTTTCATCGGTTGATCCCGCGTCAACCCGCGTGCAGAGCGCCGGCTTCCCCAAGTCAGGCGCCACACGCCCGGCGCGGTGTTCCCGGGGGAATCCCCCCTGCTCCCCGGGAACACCGCGCCGCCTTTATTTTCTCTGGGTTCTTCTCCTCACCGCCTCGGCGGGTCTGCTCGTTCCTCGCAGCCCCGCCTCGCCGATCGTCGACGAACCGGTCGTCGGTGGCGGGGTGAGCGGGGAGTGTCACCGCTCCTCACCGCCTCGGCGGGTCTGCTCGTTCCTCGCAGCCCCGCCTCGCCGATCG
>NZ_DAOQZV010000010.1:23241-26668 GCF_035343835.1 Nostocoides sp.
TCGACGAATCGTTCGTCGGTGGCTGCCCGAGCTGGCCGCAGACACGCGGCGGGGGCAGGCAGGGAAGAATGGGCGCGTGAAGGTTCTCGTCATCGGGTCCGGCGCCCGCGAACACGCCCTGGTGAAGTCCATCGCGGCCGATCCGATGGTCGATGCGGTCATCGCGGCCCCCGGCAACCCGGGCATCGCCCAGATTGCGCACTGCGAGCCCGTCGACGGCGGCGTCACCAATGGCGCGGCGGTCGTCGAGATCGCCCGGCGGCACGCCGTCGACCTCGTCGTCATCGGCCCAGAGGCCCCGCTCGTCGAGGGGGTCGCCGACGACCTGCGTGACGCAGGCATAGCGACATTCGGTCCCTCCGCACGCGCGGCACAACTCGAGGGATCCAAGGCCTTCGCGAAGCGGATCATGGCCGAAGCCGGGGTCCCTACCGCGCTCGCGCACGTCTGCACCACGCGGGCGGAGGTCGAGGAGGCCCTGGACGCCCTCGGCTTCCCCTATGTCGTCAAGGACGACGGCCTCGCCGCAGGCAAGGGGGTCGTCGTCACCGACGACCGCGAGGCCGCGCTCGCCCATGCCGACGCCTGCCTGGCCCGGCCCGATGGCCGGATCGTCATCGAGGAGTATCTCGACGGGCCGGAAGTCTCGCTCTTCTGCATCAGCGACGGCCGCACCGTCATCCCGCTGGCTCCGGCCCAAGATTTCAAACGTGTCGCCGACGACGATCAAGGCCCCAACACCGGCGGTATGGGCGCGTACTCACCCCTGCCATGGGCCCCACCCGGGCTGGTCGAGGACGTTGTCGAACGGATCGCCAAGCCGACCATCGACCAGATGCGCAATCTCGACATGCCCTTCGTCGGGGTCCTCTACGTCGGCCTGGCATTGACCAGCCGCGGCCCGCGGGTGGTCGAGTTCAACGTCCGCTTCGGCGACCCCGAGACCCAGGTCGTTCTCGACCGGCTCGTCACCTCGCTCGCCGAACTCCTCCTCGCCGCCGCCACCGGCGAACTCGATCACGCCGAGGCCCTCTACTGGCGGCACGAGCCGAGTGTCACCGTGGTCCTGGCCGCCCCCGGTTACCCCGACGCCCCCGAACTCGGCGGCGAGCTGACGGGGCTGGACGACGCGGAATCGGACACGGCATACGTGCTCCACGCCGGGACGACCCGGGACGCCGACGGTGTCCTGCGCGCCAGTGGCGGACGCGTCCTGAGCGTCGTCGGGAGCGGCGCCGACCTGGCCGAGGCGCGCGCTGCGGCATACGCATCGATCGGGCGAATTGGATTGGCGGGCGGGCATTTTCGCCGTGATATCGCGGCCAGGGCCGAGCGCGACGCGATCCTCATCCCCGGCTGACCACGCCCGAAAGGATTCACCACGATGACACCCGCGCTCGATCTGCCCGGCTACCGGCACCTCTATTCGGGCAAGGTGCGCGACCTCTATGTGCCGCTGAACGCAGCCGGCGAGGACGACCCCGACCGGTTGCTTCTCGCGGCCAGCGACCGCATCTCGGCCTATGACGCGATCCTCGACCCGACGATCCCCGACAAGGGCGAGATCCTCAACCGTCTCTCACTCTGGTGGTTCGACCAACTCGCGGACTTGCTGCCCAATCACGTGCTGACGACCGACGTCCCGGATGCCGTCGCCGGGCGCGCCATTCTCGTCCGGCGACTGGACATGGTGCCGGTCGAGTGCGTCGCGCGCGCCTACCTCACCGGTGGTGGCCTGGGCGAGTACGCCGCGACCGGAGCGGTCAGTGGGCTTCCGCTGCCGGCCGGCCTCGTGGACGGCTCGCGGCTGCCGGAGCCGATCTTCACGCCATCGTCGAAGGCGCCCGCCGGAGAGCACGACGAACCCATCACGTATGCCGATGTCGTCGCCCTCGTCGGTCCCGGCCGGGCCGCCGAACTGCGTGAGCTGACCGTGGAGATCCTCCGGCGCGGCAACGCCATCGCCGCGGAGCGCGGCATCCTGCTCGCGGACACCAAGGTCGAGTTCGGCCTTGACGCCGGCGGCGCGCTCGTGCTCGCCGATGAGGTCTTGACCCCCGACTCCTCGCGCTTCTGGCCGGCCGACGAGTGGGTGCCGGGTCGCGCGCAGGCGAGTTTCGACAAGCAGTTTGTGCGCGATTGGCTCACCTCACCGGCCAGCGGGTGGTCCAAGTCCTCCGGGGATGCTCCGCCGCCATTGCCCGCCGAGGTCGTCGAGCAGACCCGCGCCCGCTATGTCGAGGCCTATGAGCGGCTCACGGGCGAGCGCTTCGTGCCGCTCGCGTCGGCCCGATAGGGGCCGCGGCCTGGCCGCTGGCCCCCTGATCGGCGGTTCACGGCGAGGACAGCACGGACGCCGCGGCTTTGCGCATGGGGATGGTGTCGATTCCGTATACGCGGCGGGCCTGAAGACCCTACTCTGCGGTAATCGCCAGTTCACAGGCGAGACCGAAGGAGAGAGTCAATGCGTCGTGCCCCCCAGTCCAGGTCCCTCGCCCGCCGCCCGCTGGGCGTGCTCGCCGGATCGTCCGCCCTTGCCCTGTTCGCCGTCACCGCCGCGCCGGCGGGTGCTGCCGGATCGTCGTATGTAGCGCTCGGCGACAGCTACTCCTCGGGCGTCGGCACCCGCACCTACATCAACGACGGCACGTCCTGCGCCCGCTCGGTCTACGCCTACCCGAGCCTGATCGCCAGCGCAAAGGGCTACGCGCTCAACTTCCGCGCGTGCTCCGGGGCCACCGTGGCCGACGTCACGAACACGCAACTGTCCGCGCTGACGACGAGCACGGCATACGTCACGATGTCGGTGGGCGGTAATGACGCCGGCTTCGCGGGCGTGCTGACCACGTGTGCGCAGCCGTCATGGATGAGCAACTGCATGGGCGCGATCGACAAGGCGCAGGCCTATATCAACAACACCCTGCCGACCTCCCTGTCCACGCTCTATGCCTCGATCCGAGCGCGCTCGCCGCAGGCCAAGGTGACGATCGTTGGCTACCCGCGCATCTTCAACGGCGAGGACTGCAACGCCTTCACCTGGTTCTCGCCGACCGAGGAGGCGCGCCTGAACCAGACGGCCGACCTGCTCAACGCCAAGCTCGCGGCCGTGGCTGCAGCCAACGGCTTCAGTTTTGCCAATCCGTCGAATGCCTTTGTGGGACATGCGGTTTGCGATTCCGCGGAGTGGATCAACGGCCTGTCGAACCCCATCTCGGAGTCCTATCACCCGAAGGTCGTCGGTCACTCCTCGGGCTACTTCCCCGTCGTCAGCCCGTCGGTGACCGGCTCGGTCCTGCGGGTCACGCCCGCTATCCGCGAGCGGGCCGCCGCCTCGGCTGCTCGCCTGGCCGCGCAGCAGCGTGCGTATGCCGCCGCCGACCGCACGATCGTCCCGGAACGTTTCGTGGCTCCCGACCTGACCACCCCC
>NZ_DAOQZV010000011.1:0-14142 GCF_035343835.1 Nostocoides sp.
ACGGTGACGGTGCGCCCGGGAGCCCTCCCCCTGCTCGACGCCGAGGGTGCCGCCGAGCTCGCCCGGACGGGCCTGCTGCTCGACGCCCGCGCCGACGAGCGCTATGCCGGGCGTACCGAGCCGATCGACGCGGTCGCCGGGCACATTCCTGGGGCGCGCAATGCCCCGATGTCCGACTACGTCGATCAGGACGGCCGGTTGCTGCCGCGCGAGGAGTTGATGGCCTATTTCGCGGGCCGTGGTGTCTTCGAGCACGCCGAGGTGGGGGCCTACTGCGGCAGCGGGATCACCGCCGCCCACCTGGCCCTGGCGCTGCGACAACTCGGCATCACCGCGCCGGTCTATGTCGGCTCGTGGAGCGAGTGGATCAGCGACCCCACCCGGCCGATCGCCACCGGCGACGACCCGACCTGAGGCTCCCCATCGACTCGGCCCACCCCACCGGCCGGGGTCGAACCACTGGGGCATGGCAGGTGCCGCCGCAGCGGCGAACTACCCTTGCCTGGTGTCTCGCACCACCCCGACTCCCGTCGAACCTCGCTCCCTCAACGAACGACTCCTCGTGCGCCTGGACAAGCTGCCCCGTGCGCTCCCCGTGCTCGCGGTCTTCGGGCTGCTCGTCCTCGGGACCTTCGTGCCGTCATACGGGTGGATCGCGACGACGCTGGTAGCGGCCTTCCTCGCGTGGATGCTCACCGTCAGCTGGCCGCGCCTGACCGGCGTGGAGAAGCTCATGCGCATCGCGGTGCTCTTCTTCATCGCCGCCATCGCGCTCGTGCAAGCCCGGCCGCGCTGAGGCTGGAGGCGATCACACCCCGGGTCGAAGGATCAGGCCGACCCATTCGCCGGTGAGGGCAGCGACCCGCGCCAGTTCGCCGGTCCGAATATTCCACGAGACCAGGTCTTGGCGCACGAGCGTGAAGTCACCCTTCGTGGTCTTGGCGTAGCCGCCATCGGCCAGGATCAACAGATTCCCCTCGCTGGTCGTGCCGACGGGCCGGATGCCAGCCTTACTTCGCGACTGGGCGATCGACGCATCGTCCGTCCCGGGCTGGCTGACATCGAGTAACAGCGCCGCCTCGCCTCCGCCCAGCGGCACGGCCGCGATCCCCTGATACGAGTTCAGTCCGCGCGCGCGCCAGAGCGCATCGAGCGTGCTCTGCGTCGGCGATACCAGACCAGCGACAAAGCCCGTGCCGGGCAGGTTGCTGCCGCCCATCCCCCACACCTCACCGATGCGCGGGTCGGTCACCGCCACCGCTGGCCCGTATGCCCGCTTAGTCGCATCCCAGGTGCGCACCTCCACCGGGCCGCCGGAGTTAGCACCACCGGACAGCACGATCTCATCAGCCCCGAATCTCGACGGGCGCTTGATGCTCGTGCCGCTGGCGACATCGACGACATAGAGGCCACCGTCCGAGCCCGCGAGTATCGTGCGGCCGCCGTCGACGAAGTTCGCCGACTCGATGGTGGGGTTGGCGATCGGGATGGTGTGCCAGGGCTTTGCCTCGGCGCCACGCGTCGGGTCGATCAGGACCACACCGTTCGGCTGGGCAATGGCAAGCATTGTGCCGTCCGGTGAAATCGCCGACGGCGAGAGATGGAAATGCGCATTGCCCGACGAATCCGAGGTGTCGCGGAGCGTGAGCTCGTCCAGCAGGTAGATATTGCCGAGCGACGTCACGATCCCTGCCTGTTTGGCCGTCGGCATGGCGAACGCCGCATCAATGCGCTCACCGGCCCGGAAGCCACCCGAGGTCGAGAACGGACGCGCGGACCGCACCAGATCGACCTCGCCCTGCACCGGACCCGACGTCGACCACGGCAGGCCGGTCATGTCCCCCGGGTCGGGCAGACTCCACACCCGCGCGAGCACGGCCGCGTCCTGCGGCGATCCCGTGGCCGGCGTGCTCGGCGAGGTTGGGCCCGCCGGCGACGTCACCGACGGGCTATTGGTCAACGCATGCCCTTGCGTGACGGGCGCCGAGAAGTCGCTCGCGACAACGGCCCCCGCGGTGGCAACGGAGCATGCGGCAGCGAGTGCGACCAGGACGCGCCGCCGGCGTACCTGCCGGCCGTAGGCCACGGCCCAGGCCGCATCGGCGAGGTCGGTGTCGGGAATCTGGTCGCAGGCCTGCTCGAGCAGGTCATGCACGTCGTTGGTGGTCATTGCGAGGACTCCTGGGCCGAAGAGGACGTGGTGAGCGCGGGGAAATTCACCCGCAGATTGGCCAGCGCGGCGTGCGCCTGGCTCTTGACAGTGCCGATCGAGATGCCGAGGATCTCGGCGGTCTCGGCCTCGGTGCGGTCCTCGAAATAGCGCAGGACGATCACGGCCCGCTGCCGCGGAGCCAACTCCCGCAAGGCGGCGATCAGGTCGGCCCGCTCGGCGACCGCACCGGAGGGATCGGGCACGACCCGGTCGGCGGGCACGGCAGACGGGCGCTCGCGACCTGTGCGTCGCCAACTGCTGACGGCGTCGTTGTAGAGGATCCTGCGGACGTAACCGTCGGGGTTCTCATCCTTGATCCGCGACCAGCGGGTGGCGAGCTTGATCAGAGCCTGTTGAACCAGGTCCTGCGCCTGATGCTCATCGCCACAGATGAGATAGGCAGCCCGCACGAAAGTGCGCTGCCGGGCGCGGACATAGGTCGCGAATCCCGGGTCGAGATGTGCCTGCACTGCTGGCCCCCCATTCCCTGATCACGTCGATGCTGTCATGCGGTAAACGCGACCAGCCCGGGGGAAGGTTGGGCTGGGGGAGGAACTTCTTCTCCGATGTGTCAGCCGACGACGGCCTTGCCGTCGCCCGTCAGCGCCGACGGATCGATCGGCGTAGGGTCGGCGAGTTCGGCAAGGATCAGGTCGTCATCGAGCGGCCAGTTCAGCGGCGTGGGGTACCAGCGGCGCAGGCTCTTCGGCGAGCGGAACGGCCGCCACTCTCCCATGGGCTGCGCGAGCCGGTCGGCCACCGCCCACAACGCGCCGGGGTGATGCCCCATGCCGATGTGACAGGCCTTGACCTCGATGTTCTCGTGCGTGCCATAAAGCTCGTTGAGACAGGCCTGCCACGGGACGATGCCATCGGTGCGTGAATAGATCGCGGTGGTGGGCACCGGCATCGGGTCGCGCAGGTGCTCCTGCTCCGGCAGATCCAGCTCGTCGGCGGCAACGTGCAGGTGGCTGTAGCGGTCGAAGATCAGCGACGCCATCGTGTCCTCGCGGTGGATCAACCGGAAGGGCGAGGCGAGCGTGATGACCTGCCGGACGTCGTCGGAGTAGGCCCGGCCGAGCTGACGGGCATAGAGGCCACCGAGGCTCCAGCCGATGATCGAGATCGGCCCATGCTCCTGCGTCAACTGCTCGACGGTCAGCCGCATCGAGTCGACGATCTGCCGCGTCGGGCCGATATTGCGCCCGACTCCCCAGCCGTGCGGCTGGTAGCCGAGCGAGGAGAGATAGCGGCGCAGGATCGCCGTCGTGTAGTCACCGGCCATCAGCCCGGGCAGGACGAGGACGTGGTGACCGTCGCCGTGGCGAGCCTTTCCCAGGACGCGTCGGAAGGCCGCATATTCACCGAACTCCCCTGCCATACGGGGCACTTCCGTGAGGCCATGGACCAACCTTGGACGCATGTCACCAGTATTACTCGCGCGTCATCGGCCTGGCCGGAGGGTGTGAGCGTAATGACATCGACGTGACTCAGGTCACTTCTCCAGGGCAGGCCGGGTGCACGCGTCGCCGGCTTGACGCCACGACTACGCTAGTTGAGAATGATTCTCATGATCGTATGCCGTGCGCACCCCACCCGCGTCGGCCTCGCCATCGCGGGTGCCGCCGCGGGGGCTGTCCTGGCGCTCGGGGGATGCACGTCGACCGGCTCCGACGCAGGCGGCGACCGGCTCTCGGTGGTCACCGGCTTCTACGCGACCCAGTACCTCGCCGAACAGATCGGCGGTTCCCAGGTGCAGGTGATCTCCTTGACGCCCCCGGGCGCGGAACCGCACGACCTGGAGTTGACCTCGCGGCAGGTCGTGCAGATCGCGAAGTCCGACCTGACCATCACCTTGCCCGGATTCCAGCCGGCGGTCGACGACGGCATCCGCGCCGCCATGCCGCGCACCGTCCTCGATATCACCACGGCCGCCGGACTGCACCCCTTGACCGGCCACACCCACGACGGGGGTGGCGACGTCGAGCACGCCGAGACGGCCGAAGAACTCGAGGTCGACCCGCACTTCTGGCTCGATCCCGAACGCATGGCGGCCGTCTCGCGCGAACTGGTCGACACGCTGTCGCGGCTCGATCCCGCGGGCGCCGAGGACTTCCGTCGACGAGGGCATGCCCTGGATACGACCTTGGCCACGCTCACCCAGAACTATGTCGACGGGCTCGCCCACTGCGCCAACACCGACCTGGTGACGGGGCACGCCGCCTACGGTCATCTCGCTGCCTTCGTCGGATTCACTCAGCACCCATTGGCGCTCAACCCCGACGCCGAGCCGAGCCCGGCCACCCTTGCCGCGATCACGACCTTCGTTCGCGAGCACCACACCCGCGTGATCTATACCGAACCGCTCGCCAGCCCCAAGGTCGCCGAGGTCATCGCCGCCGAAACCGGCGCTCGCACAGCGGTTCTCGACCCGATCGAAGGACTGACCGACGCATCGGCAGCGCGCGACTATCCCGGCCTGATGCGGGCCAATCTGACCACCCTCATCTCCGCGCAGGAGTGCACCCCATGACCACACCCGTCCTACAGATGCGTGACGCCGCCTTCGGCTATGGCGCGACGCAGGTCATCGCCGACGTCACGCTCACCATCGACCCTGGTGAGGTCGTGGCGATCCTCGGCCCGAATGGCGCCGGCAAATCCACCCTCGTCAAGGGGCTGGTCGGCCTGACCGACCAACTCGCGGGCAGCGTGCACGTCCTCGGCAGCGACCTGGCCGAGCTCGAACCCGGGCGGATCGGCTATGTGCCGCAACGGCATACGCTCGCGACTTCGGTGCGCGCCACTGTCGCCGAGATCGTCGCCATTGGCCGCCTCCGCTTCCGGACCTGGTGGCGGCCGTGGCGGCGCGATGCCGAAGGGGATCGGCAGGCGGTCGCCCGCGTCCTGGACCTCGTCGGCCTTGGCGATCGCGCCGGCTCCGATGTCGCCCAACTCTCCGGCGGTCAACAGCGGCGCGTGTTGATCGCCCGGGCGCTCGCCTCCTCACCCGACCTGCTCATCATGGACGAGCCGACCGCAGGGGTCGACACGGCCAATCAGATCGTCCTGGCGCGCGTGCTAGAGAAGTTGGCCACCGCGGGCACAACGCAGCTGATCGTCACTCATGAACTCGACGCTCTCGCCGAGGTCATCACTCGGGTGATCGTCGTCGACGACGGGCACATCACCTTCGACGGCGCACCGGATGACTATGCGACCCAGGGGCTTTCGCACGGTGGCCATCACCATGACCATTCACCCGCCGGTGGATCCGCCCGCCGGCGGCCGCACTTCGACGCCGGGCCGCTCGACCTGCGAGGAGATCACCATGATTGAGATTCTCGACTATGCCTTCATGCGCAATGCGCTGATCGCTGCTCTCCTGATCGGTGCCGCCGCTCCCCTGGTCGGGATCTTCCTCGTCCAGCGTCGGCTCTCCCTCGTCGGCGACGGCCTCGGCCACGTCGCGCTCGCCGGTGTCGCCATCGGCATCCTCACCTCGACCTCGCCGGTTTTGACGGCCCTGATCGTCGCCGTCCTCGGCGCCGTGGGCATCGAGTTGGCGCGCGCTCGCGGTCGCACCGGCGGTGATCAGGCGCTGGCGCTGATGTTCTATGGCGGCATCGCGACCGGCGTGGTGCTCATCGGCCGCTCCCCGCAAGGGACCTCGGCGAACCTCACCGCCTATCTGTTCGGATCGATCACGGCAACCACGCGCGCGGACCTCTATGCCTTTACCGCGCTCACCCTGGTGGTGGTCCTCGTCACCACTGAGCTGCGGCCGTGGCTGTTCGCCGCCGCCCAGGACGAGGAGTATGCCCGCGCGTCGGGCCTGCCGGTGACCGCGGTCAACCTCGCGCTGTCGATTCTCACCGCTGTGACGGTCGTGGTCTCGATGCGCGTGGTGGGATTGCTCCTGGTCAGCGCGCTGATGATCATCCCTAATGCCGCCGCGCAACTGCTGGCCGGCTCGTTCGGATCGGCGATCCGGCTGGCGACCACTCTTGGTGTGCTCGCGGCCGTCGGTGGCGTCGTGACGTCGTTCTATGCCGAAACTCCTTCCGGCGGAACGATCGTCCTCATCGCGTTGGCCTTCTTCGTGGTCGCCGACATCGCTCGGCGGCTCGCCGGACAGTGGGCGCATCATCACGCGCCGGCCGAGCGCCACGACCACGAGCACGGCCCCGATTGCGGTCACCAGGCGGTGCCGCACGGCGACCACGTGGACTACTTGCACGACGGGCACCGCCATGCCCCCCACGACGACCACTACGACGAGCATCACCAGGACCAGCACAACGATCCCGCCCCGGGTGCCGCCCCGCCGACGCGGGCCGCTCGGCCCAGCCATCGCGGGGAGCTGCCCGCGGAGGTGGGCGAACGGCATACGGACGGGGCGGCGTGAGCACGCGGCGGCCGACCCGCCAGCAACAGGCGGTCGGTGACATCCTGGCGCGCCACGAGCACTTCCGGTCCGCGCAGGAATGGCATGCGCTGCTTCGGGATTCGGGCGAAACCGTCGGCCTGGCAACGGTCTATCGCACCCTGCAGTCACTCGCCGACGAGGGCGCGATCGATGTCCTGCGCACCGACGGCGGCGAGGCCGTCTATCGGGCCTGCAGCGAGGGCCATCACCATCACCTGGTGTGCCGCGACTGCGGGTTGACCGTCGAGGTCGAGGCACACGAGGTCGAGCGGTGGGCCGATATGACGGCGCGTGCGCACGGTTTCGAGGCGGTCACGCACACGCTGGAGATCTTCGGCCGGTGCGCGACCTGCTCGGCGAACGGCGTCAAGAACTGACGGCGTCCACCGCCCCGCCGTACCGGCGATCGCGTTGGACATAGGTGTCGATCGCCCGCCACAGGTCGCGCCGGTCGAAGTCCGGCCAGAGCGTGTCGAGGAAGACCATCTCGGCGTAGGCGCTCTGCCAGAGCAGGAAGTTGGAGGTTCGCTGCTCCCCCGACGATCGCACGAAGAGATCGACATCGGGCATCCCCGGCTCGGGCAGCGCGCGGGCCAGGAGGTTCTCGTCGATGCTGCTGGGGCGGAGCTTGCCGGCAGCTACGCGCTCGGCCAATTGCCTTGCGGCAGCAGCGATCTCGGCGCGCCCGCCATAGTTGACGCAGAAATACAGAGTGAGGCCGGTGTTGTGCTGGGTCAGTTCCTGGGCGATCTCCAACTCCTTGATCACCGAGCCCCACAGCCGCGGGCGCTGGCCGACCCAGCGCATTCGCACGCCCCACTCGTGGAGTTGGTCGCGGCGGCGGCGGATGACATCCCGGTTGAAGCCCATGAGGAAGCGCACCTCGTCGGGGCTGCGCTTCCAGTTCTCGGTGGAGAAGGCATAGGCGGATAGGTAAGTCACGCCGACTTCGATCGCCCCGGCGACGACGTCGAGCAGGGCGGCCTCGCCGGCTTCGTGCCCCTTGGTCCGCGGCAGCCCGCGCTGGTTGGCCCAGCGGCCGTTGCCGTCCATGACGATCGCGACATGCTTGGGCAGGGCCGGTGCCGGGAACTGTGGGGGGCGGGCACCTGAGGGGTGCGGGAAGGGGGGCTTCACGACGTCGAGCCTAAGTCTCCTACCGCTGTTTGGGACGCAGGCCTAGGCGCGGTCGGCGCCAGCGGTCGTCAGAGTCGGCGGCGCGTCGCGCTCGACGTGCGGCAAGGAGCGCAAGCCCCGCTCCAGGTGCCACTGGGTGAACGCGGCCGTCAGGCCGCTCCCTTCGCGCCGGTGGTGCGGCAGGCTCGCGTCGGCGATTTCCCAGTCGCCGGCCAGCAAGGCAGCCAGGAGGTGGAGAGTGGCCCGCGCGGGGGCGACGGATCCCGGGCGGCGACAGGACGGGCATACGGACCCGCCGGTCGCGACATTGAAGGCCGCGTGCGGGCCCGGGTCGCCGCACTGCGCGCAGTCATGGAAGCTCGGCGCCCAGCCGGCCACGGCGAGCGCCCGTAAGAGATAGGCATCCAGCACGAGCGAGGCGTCGTGGGCGCCCCCGGCCAGCGCGGCGAGGGCACCGTGGAGCAGCAGGTATTGCTGCAGCGCCGGCTCGCGCTCCTCGCTGAGCCGGTCGGCGGTCTCTAGGACGGTGGCTGCGGCGGTGTAGGCGCGGTAGTCCCTGGCGATCTGCTCGCCATAGGACGCCAGCGACTCGGCCTGGGTGACGGTGTCGAGATTGCGGCCCTCGTAGCACTGGACGTCGACCACCATCCCCGGTTCGAGGCGCGCACCGAATCGGCTCTTGGTGCGGCGCACCCCCTTGGCCACAACGCGCAGCTTGCCCCTCTGGCGAGTCAGCACGGTGACGATCCGGTCGGCCTCGGCGAGTTTGTGGGTGCGCAACACGATCGCTTGGTCGCGGTAGGTCGGCACCGCCCCATTGTGCCCCGCCATGTCGCTAACGCTCAGGAGGCCAGGCTTTGCACCGTATGCCGCGGCCCGCAGGCCCGTCGACCCGGATCGCCGGCGATAGCGACGCATCTCGCGCGCCTTTCGGACGTATGTACGATCCGCGCGCTACCATGGCCCGTATGACGCTCCAAGACGTCCTCGACTTCGGCGCCCCTGAGGTGGCCGGATCCTTCGGCGAGCTCGCTGCCGGCATCGTGCGCACGCCGCTGCGTTTCGGGGCGTGGGTCGACGTGGCCCCCCGGTGGCTGCGCGCAGGCGATGAGCTTTTCGAGACCTTGGCCGGCACCGTGCCCTGGCAGGCCGAGCGCCGGCAGATGTACGACAACGTCGTCGATGTCCCGCGCCTGACGAAGTTCTACGGGGCGGACGAGACCTGGCCGCACCCGCTGCTGCGCGAGGCCTGCGAGGCTCTGTCCGCTCACTACCTCCCGACGCTTGATGAGCCGCTGGTCACCGCTGGCCTGTGCCTCTATCGCGACGGCCGCGACTCCGTCGCCTGGCACGGGGACCGGATCGGCCGCTCGCGCTATCAGGACACGATCGTTGCCATCCTCTCGCTCGGCGCGACGCGCACGCTGGCGCTGCGCCCGCGTGGCGGCGGGGCCAGTATGCGGTTCGTCACCGGCCATGGGGACCTGATCGTCATGGGCGGCTCGTGCCAGCGGACCTGGGAGCATGCAATCCCCAAGGTCGCCGAGAGCGTCGGCCCGCGGATGTCGATCCAGTTCCGCCCCGCCGGCGTGCGTTGACGTCCCACTCCGGCCCGAGTTCGTCGAGACGGGTGAGCAGGGATACTCATCCGGACGGCGCTGACATACGGGACGATGTGCGTATGTCCGCACATCTGGTCGAACGTAGCAGCACAAAGGCACCCGGGCTGGTCGCTGCACTCGTCGATTCCGGGATCGTCGCGCCCGAGGATCGCTCTCGGGCCATCGCCATCCTTGACCATCAACTCGGGCCGACCGCCGGCGAGGCGCCCCGCTCCAAGATCCTCGCCGAGATCGCCGGGTATGCCGGCGGCATCCTGGTTGTTGCGGCCGGCGCCGTCTTCCTGGCGGCGAGCTGGCGAGAGATGTCCCTCGCCACGCGCGTCGGCGCGCTGCTCCTCGGGGCGCTCGTCCTCGCGGGGGCCGCCCTCGGCGCACGCCTGACCGGGCGAGACACCCCCGAGGACGCCGACGTGCGTCGCCGGCTGGCCGGTGCCTTCGGCATCGGATCAGCGGCCTTGGCCACGGGCGCCCTCGGCACGTATATCGAACACCAGCACCACACCGGGGACGGCTGGATCGCCCTGGTCTTCGGCGCCTTCACCGTGCTCGCCCTCGGCTTCTACGTGCTTGCGCCCACGGTGCCCGGGCAGGCCGCGGTCGGCTTCGGCGTGGCAGCGACCGTGCTCAACGCGACCTCGGGCTGGAGCGACGGTCGCACCCTGATCAAGACGGTCATCCTGCTCGCCCTCGGGATCGGCTGGCTCGCCCTCGCCGAGCTGCGCTGGTGGCGCGAGCCCGACACCGCGCGGGTCGTCGGCGGCGCGCTCAGCCTGCTCGGTGCCGAGACGCCCGTCTTCGAAGGCCGCATGCAGCCTCTCGCCTATGTGCTCCTCGCACTCGTGGGCGCCGTGGCGTTCGCCGCCTACGTCCGGATGCGGGCGTGGCCCTACCTGGCGATCGGCGTCATCGGCCTGACGCTGGCTGCGACCCAGGCCGCCGTGGACTATCTGCCCGGTGCCGCTGGGGCAGCCGCCGGACTGCTCGTCGCTGGAGCGATGCTGCTGGCGACCAGCCTGCTCGCGATGCGCCTGCGCAAGTCGGCCGGGGAGTCCACTCACCCCACGGCCTGAGCTGCGGTGCTGGCCGGTTCGGGTCGCCTAACGAGGGCGACCCCGAACCGGCCTTTCGGTGTCGGGAGGGAGCCGACTTTCGGGCCTACGGGCCGCCGCCGGGACGCGAGATGACCACGTCGTCCTCGCCGCGGCTGATCCGGTCGCGTTCGGCGCGGTTCATCGCCGACATGATGGCGCGCAGCGACGCCTTGACGATCGACTCATGCAGGCCCACGCCCCACAGAACGCGTTCTCCCACAGCACATTCGACGTAGGCCGCCGCTCGCGTGTCGACGCCCGAGGACATCGCGTGCTCGGCGTAGTCGAGCACGCGCACATCGACGCCGATCGTCGCGAGCGCCTCGACGAAGGCCGACAGCGGGCCATTGCCACGACCGGTGATCAGGTGCGGTTCGCCGTCGACGAGGATGGTCGACTCGATCTCGTCGACCCCTTCGTCGCTGCCCGTGATGGTCGAGCGGAGCGGAAAGTAGCGGCCCCAGCGGCTGGCTGCGTCCTCGCTGTGAAGGTATTCGTCCGCGAACATCTCCCAGATCTGCGCCCCGGTCAGCTCACCGCCCTCGACGTCGGTCTTGTGCTGAACGACGCGCGAGAACTCGATCTGCAGTCGCTTGGGCAGATCGAGGCCGTGCTCGCTCTTGAGCAGATAGGCGACCCCGCCCTTGCCGGACTGGGAGTTGACGCGCACGACCGCCTCATAGGACCGGCCGATGTCGTGCGGGTCGATCGGCAGGTAGGGCACGCCCCAGTCGATCCCGTTGACATCGGTGCCCGCGGCCGTGGACCGCTTGTCCATGTCCTCGAAGCCCTTCTTGATGGCGTCCTGGTGGGAGCCGGAGAACGCCGTGAAGACGAGATCGCCGCCATACGGGTGGCGCTCGTGAACGCCCAACTGGTTGCAGTACTCGACCGTGCGTCGCACCTCGGCGATATTGGAGAAGTCGATCTGCGGGTCGATGCCCTGCGAATACAGGTTCATCCCCAGAGTCACCAGGCAGACATTGCCGGTGCGTTCGCCGTTGCCGAAGAGGCACCCCTCGATCCGGTCGGCGCCCGCCAGATAGCCCAGTTCGGCGGCCGCAACGCCTTCGCCGCGGTCGTTGTGTGGGTGCAGCGAGATCATCACGCTGTCGCGCCGGGTGATATGGCGCGACATCCATTCGATGGAATCGGCATACACATTGGGGGTGGCCATCTCGACAGTTGCCGGGAGATTGATGATCATCTTGTGATCGGGCGTCGGGTCGATGACGTCAATGACCTCATTGCAGATGCGCGCGGCGAACTCCAGCTCGGTGCCGGTGTAGGACTCCGGGGAGTACTCGTAGTAGACCTTCGTGTCCGGGATGGTCTCCTCGAGCTTCTTGCACAGCCGCGCACCCTGGAGGGCGATGTCGACGATGCCGTCCTGCGAGAGGCCGAAAACCACCCGCCGCTGGAGCACCGACGTCGAGTTGTAGAAGTGGACGATCGCCTGCTTTGCACCGCGGATCGCGTCATACGTCCGTTCGATCAGATGGTCACGACACTGTGTGAGGACCTGGATGGTCACATCGTCGGGGATGTGACCGCCCTCGATCAGTTCGCGGCAGAAGTCGAAATCGGTCTGGCTCGCGCTGGGGAAGCCGACCTCGATCTCTTTGTAGCCCATCTTGACCAGCAGCTTGAACATCCGCAGCTTGCGCTCGGAGTCCATGGGGTCGATGAGGGCCTGGTTGCCGTCGCGCAGGTCGACCGCGCACCACCGAGGCGCCTGGGTCATGACCTTGTCGGGCCAGGTGCGGTCCGGGAGTTCGACCCGGATCTGGTCCTGGAAGGGAACGTACTTCGTGAACGGCATCGGGGTGGCTTGCTGCGGGTGGATCATCGCGGTGCTTTCGTCTCGTCTGCGGTGTCGGCCTACGGGCAGCACAACCTCCGCGACGAGGGGGGCCGAGTCAGGCCTCGCCGCGGCAGCGAAGGAGCAGCAATCCGCGCATAGTGAGGCCAGTATGCCGTTCTCCCCCGATTAGCGCACGCGCGGGTCCGCTCCGTGGTCACCGCGTGTCGTTGCCGAGCGGGATCGGGCCGATGATCGGCAATCTCTACTTTGTCAACACCTTCGCCTGGTTCATGATCGGTGGCCTGCTGGCCCTGCTGATTCGAGCCGAACTCGTCTCACCCGGCCTGCAGGTGGTGGACGACAAACTGCAGTTCAACCAGTTGTTCACCATGCACGGCACGATCATGTTGCTCCTCTTCGCGACTCCGCTGTTCGCGGCCTTCGCCAACGCCATCGTGCCGTTGCAGATCGGCTCTCCCGATGTGGCCTTCCCCGGCTGAATATGTTTGGTTACTGGATCTATCTCTTCGGGGGCGTGATGGTGGTATCCGGGTTCCTCACCCCCGGCGGCGCGGCGTCCGTCGGCTGGTTCGCCTACGCCCCACTCTCCGATGTCGTCCACAGCCCCGGCGTCGGCGGGGACCTATGGGTCTTCGGTCTGATCCTCAGCGGCTTCGGCACCATTCTTGGAGCCGTCAACTTCATCACGACGATCGTCTGCCTGCGCGCACCGGGGATGACGATGTTCCGGATGCCGATCTTCACCTGGAACGTCTTGATCAAGGCCGTCGAGATCATCCCGGTCTTCGCGCGGCGGCCCCTGTTCGGCTACAAGTCGCTCGTCTTCGCCACCATCGCGATCGCGGCTCTGTCGATGAGCGTGTGGGCCCACCACATGTACGCCACCGGGCCAGGTGCTCTTGCCCTTCTTCGCCGTCATGACGATGGCCATTGCGGTGCCGAGGGGGGTCAGGTTCTTCAACTGGATCGGCACCATGTGGGGCGGCCAGATCACCATGGCCACGCCCATGCTCTGGTCCATCGGCTTCCTCGTCACCCTTCTCTTCGGTGGGCTGACCGGCATCATCCTCGCTAGTCCCGCAATGGATTTCAGCCTCACCGACAGCTACTTCGTGGTCGCGCACTTCCACTACACCGTTTTTGGGACCGTCTTCTTCGCGATGTTCTCCGGCTTCTACTTCTGGTGGCCGAAGCTGACCGGACGGATGCTCGACGAGCGGCTGGGCAAGATCCATTTCTGGCTGCTCTTCATCGGCTTCCACACCACCTTCCTCATCCAGCGCCTTCTCGGGATGGACGGCATGCCCCGCCGGTATGCCGATTACCTCCCGAGGACGGCTTCACCACGGCGAACCGGATCTCGTCGGTCGGCGCCGCCCTGATCGGTCTGTCCACGCTCGTGATGCTCTACAACGCCTGGCGGACCTGGCGCACCGAGCCGCTGGTGACCGAGGACGATCCGTGGATCTACGGCAACTCCCTGGAGTGGGCGACCTCATGCCCGCCCCCGCGCCACAACTTCACCAGCCTGCCGCGTATTGGCTCCGAACGCCCCGCGTTCGACCTGCATCACACAGCACTCTCAGGTCGCAGACCGTAGATTTTTTCGGCACGCGCGAGTGATGACCCAAGGATGACGATGAGCGAGGCGCAGGTGACGAGCGAGTCCCCCGTGGTGGCCAGTGATCGGCGTGCCCTCGTCCTTCGGGTCCTACGCGGTACCCGCGCCCCGATGGGCATCGCCGAGCTGGCCGAGCAGATCGGCTTGCACCCCAATACGATTCGTTTCCATCTGGACGGACTCGACAACGACGGCCTGGTCGAGC
>NZ_DAOQZV010000011.1:14242-21948 GCF_035343835.1 Nostocoides sp.
CGACGGCCGGCGACCCGGCCCACGCAGTTGAGGATCTACAACTGCCCCTTCCGCGATGTCGCGCGCGTTCACCAGGACGTCGTCTGCGCCCTCCTATGGGGTTGATGCAGGGGATGCTCGTGGGCGCCGGCGGCGTCCACGTGGCGAGCCTGCAGCCGGACCTCGAATCCGGCGTGTGCACGGCGCAACTCGCGCGCTAGTTTCAACCGCGCAGCCGCACCGAAAGGCACGTCACACAGCCCTCCAGCTTCTCAAACTCGGAGATGTCGACAGTGGTGATCGCGTAGCCACGATCGCGCAGCACCTGCGCGGTCAAGGGCGCGCTGGCCGCCATCAGCAACTGGTCCCCGCCGAGCAGGACGACGTGAGCACCGGACTCCTCGGGCATCCCGGCATACACGGGGAACGCGTCTTTGTCGTCGACCACGGGATCCCAGCCGATGACGGTGCCGTCGGGCAACGCGGTCACCGCAGACTTCAAGTGCAGCACACGCTCGACCGGCACGGCCTGCACGCGCACGCCGAACTGGGCCCAATGGCGCGCAAGTTGTTGCACCCCAGCACCATTGGTGCGACCACCGATACCGACGTATGCCGTGCCGTCGTGTTTGAGGACATCCCCGCCATCGAGGGTGCCCGGCTCCTCAATGCGCGCGATCCGGTAGCCGCACTCGCGAAGAGCGGCCTCGACGGCCGGCGTTTCGCCACGGCGAATCTCGGCACCCGGACGCGTGATGACCGCCTGGTCGCCGTAGACGACGGCCGCGTCCTCGACGAAGGCGGCGTCCGGGCAGTCGTCGGCGGGTGCCACCTCCAGGCAGGTCCAGCCCGCGAGGCGCAGGGCAGCGACGTACGCGTCCCATTGCGCCCGAGCGAGATCGAGATCGATCGGGGTGCGGTCGAGGTGGGTGACGATGCCTTCGGCCAGGCGTGGACCGGGCGGACGGACGAGGGCGAGGCGGCGATTCATACGCGAAATCCTGTCACCGTCGGTGAGGTGGTCGAAAGTGGTTGCCCGCCAAAACTATGGGCGGAGAAGCGTTGTTGGACAGAGGAAAATCATGCCTCGCGTACTGGCGAGTAATGGACTACGTTCTGCCCAACTCTTTAACCGGTTGTCAAAGGAGTGCAGACATGGCAGGCACCCTCGTTGCTCAGTTGTTGCGGCGCAAGCCGATCGTCTTCCAGCACCATCCCCATCAGGGCGAGGAACTGCCGCGCAACCTGACGACTTTTCAACTGATGATGTTCGGCGTCGGTGCGACCGTCGGCACGGGCATCTTCTTCGTTCTCGGCGAGGCGGTGCCCAAGGCCGGTCCGGCAGTCCTCATCTCTTTCATGATCGCCGGCTTCGCGGCCGGCCTGTCCGCTCTCTGCTACGCAGAACTGGCTTCGGCGATTCCGGTGAGCGGTTCGACGTACTCGTATGCCTACCACGCCCTCGGCGAGATCGTCGCCGTCATCATCGCCGGCTGCGTCCTGCTCGAATATGGCGTCGCGACGGGTGCTGTGGCGGTCGGGTGGAGCGGCTATTTCAACGAACTTCTGCACGAGACGATCGGGTGGCAGCTTCCCGATGCGCTCTCGGTGTCGCCGATTCCTGGCACCGACCACGTGCCCACAGGCGGAATCATCAACCTCCCGGCCGTCGTCCTGGTGCTGCTGTGCATGCTCCTGCTCATTCGGGGGGCCTCGGAGTCAGCGAAGATCAACGCGATCATGGTGATGATCAAGCTCACCGTTCTTGCGCTCTTCTCGGTCATCGGGTTCAGCGCCTTCAACGCCGATCACTTCTCCAACTTCTTCGCGAACGGCTTCACTGGCGTGAGCGCGGCCGCCGGGACGATCTTCTTCTCCTTCATCGGTCTGGATGCCGTGGCGACCGCGGGTGAGGAGGTCAAGGATCCACAGAAAGCGTTGCCACGCGCCATCATCGGTGCGCTCTCGATCGTCTCGGGCATCTACCTGGCGGTGGCCGGCGCCGGTCTCGCCGCCAAGCCCGCGTCCTTCTTCGCGGACAAGGACAATGCCGATGCCGGCCTGGCGCTGATCCTCAAGGAGATCACCGGCAACGAGGTGTGGAGCACGATCCTCGCCGCGGGCGCGGTTATCTCGATCTTCTCCGTGACCCTGGTGACACTTTATGGTCAGACCCGGATCCTGTTCGCGGTCGGCCGGGACGGCCTGATCTCCAAGAAGTTCCTCGAGGTCAACCAACGGACCATGACCCCCACCTTCAACACCGTCGTGGTCTCGATCGTCATCGCCCTGATCGGCGGTTTCGTGCCCGCCGACTATCTCTGGGACACAGTCTCGATCGGCACGCTGATGGCCTTCTCGGTCGTCGCGATCGGCATCATGGTCCTGCGACGCACCCATCCGGAATTGGAGCGTCCTTTCAAGGTCCCCGGCTATCCGGTCACCCCCATTCTCACGGTCGCCGCGTGTCTCTACATCATGTACGGCCTGGCGGCCATCACCTGGGTCATCTTCTTGATCTGGATCGTGCTGTGCATCGCCTTCTACTGGCTGTACGGCATGCGCAATGCCACGCTCAATCACTACACCGATCCCGAGGAGATCGCCGAGCCAAGCGGCCGGCGGCGCGACCTGGAGGACGAGCGCGGATGACCTATCTCGTCTGCTACAGCCCGCACAAGGACGACATCGGAGCGATCGATCTGGCCTGCCAGTTCGCCCGCTCCGAGCATGACACCGTCCACGCGCTGACCGTGGTGCCGCGTGGTTGGGAGACAGCTGTCGCCGGCGACACCGATCGCGACTTCGAGCAGTGGGCAGCGCAGGAGGGCGCAGCGAGTGCCGCAGAGGCGCTGGAGGTGTTGGCACGGCATACGGACGTCGTGTCGACTGCGACGTGGGTCGCGGGACGCTCTGTCCCCCAAGCAGTGTGCGAGCAGGTCGACGCGCTGGGTGCGTCGCTGATCGTCGTCGGCTCCGGCGAGAACGGCCCCCGCGGCTATGTCACGGTGACGTCGAAGACCGACCGTATGCTGCACTCCGCCGCCGTGCCGGTCGCGATCGCGCCGCGGGGGTATCGCCCCGTCCCGGACAGCCGGATCACACGCGTGACCATGGGCTTTCGCGATGACGACGCGAGTTGGACGCTGCTCGATCTGGTCGCGAGCATCTGCGCCCGGATTGGGGCGAGCCTGCGCTTGGTGACCTTCGCGGTGCGCCCCCGGCGGATGGTGGTCTCGGCGATGCGCGATGACGAGTCGGACATCTTCGCGCAGTGGAAGTCCCAGGCCCAGGCAGGACTCGACGAGGCGGTGACCCACCTCCGCGACCAAGGCCTCGTCGATGTGGAGGCCGTTCTTGCGCAGGGCCGTTCGTGGGGCGGGGCGATGGACTCCGTGGAGTGGGGGCGCGAGGACGTGCTGGTCGTCGGCTCGTCGTCCACGCACAAGCTGGCCCAGGTCTTCCTCGGCTCCAGCGCCGCCAAGATCCTGCGCAACTCGACCGTCCCGGTCATCGTCGTCCCCTGAAAGGCCGCCACACCCGCCCCAGCTCTCCCGCCCGCGCCGGGCTGGTCACCGCAGGGCGAGGGCGGCCAGGGCGGCGTTGACGATCGAGCCCGGCGTCAGGTCGTTGACCGCATAGAGGTCGGCCACTGCGCCGGACTGGCCGAAGGCGTCGACGCCGAGGGGGACGCAGGGCACGCCGAGAGCCGAGCCGAGCCACGCCAGCGTGTGCGAGGACGCGTCGTGGACGGTGACGATCGGGGCGCGCATGTCGAACGCGGCGCGCAGCGCCCCGGGGATCGACGGCGTCGTTGCGGTGCGAATGCCCTGGCGCAACGTGCGCTGCCACGCGGCATACAGCCGGTCCGCGGAGGTGATGTCGACGACATGAGCCAGGATGCCCTCCTCGGCGAGTTCCGCTGCGGCAGCGAGCGTTTCCGGCAGCACAGCGCCACAGGCGGCCAGTTGAACGACGGGTACGCCTTCGTCGCCGCCGGCGTCACGCAGCCGGTAGGCCCCGGCAAGCACCTGGCGCCTCAGCGTGGCATCGCCAAGCCGGGCGCGAGCTTCCTCGAAGGGCGCCTGGTCGAGCGGGCGGGTCGTCAAGCGGAAGTAGTAGGCCCCATCCTCGGTCTTGCCCAGCGCGTCCCCCTGGCCGGGATCGGCGATCCGCGCGAGGGCGTGGCACAAGAGCCAGTCGAGGGCCACGGCATACGCCGGTTCGATGAGCGTGGTGTTGGGCAGTTCCAGGCCGACCGACGCGGTGATCGTCGATTGGTGCGCGCCGCCCTCCGGCGCCAGCGTGACGCCCGACGGCGTGCCGGCGACGACGAAGCGGGAGCCGGAGTAGGCGGCATACACATAGGCATCGAGACCGCGCAGCACGAACGGGTCGTAGAGGGTGCCCACCGGCAGCAACAGCTGATCACTGTGATCCCACGTCAGGCCGAGCATACCGAGCAGCAGGAAGAGGTTCATCTCCGAGATGCCCAGCTCGATGTGTTGTCCCGCAGGGGATTCCGACCACTTCACCAGCGGATCGGGGCTCCACGAGCGACGCTCCTCGGGCGCGAAGACACCCGTGCGGTTGATGAAACCGGCCAGATTGGTCGACGTGGCCACATCCGGTGCGGTCGTCACGAGGTGATCGCCGACGCCGTCGATGCGGGAGAGTCCGACGAGGATCCGGCCGAATGCTTCTTGGGTGGACATCGGCTTGGCCGACGAAAGCCCCGTTGCCGTCGGGACCGGCAAAGGCGAGCGGGTCTGCACGGGGTCGCGACGCAGGTGCTCGGCCCGCAGCGCGGCGAGTTGACCGGCAGCTGTCGTGGGGTCGAGGCGGTCCCACTCGGTGTCCGCGGTCAGCCCTACCCGGGCACGCAGGGCATCGATCTGCTCACCGCTCAACAGCGCCGAGTGGTTGCGCGGGTTGCCGGCCAGCGGCAGCCCCCAGCCCTTGACGGTATAGGCGAAGACGACGCTCGGCCGGTCGGTGACGGCATCGCAGGCCGCAAAGGCGTTGAGCATCGCGGTAACATCGTGGCCGCCGAGATCCGTTACCAGAGAGGCGAGTTCGTCGTCGCTCAGCGTGGCGCAGAACGTCCGGACGTCATCAGGGGCGCCGTCGAGGAAACGCTCACGTACGTCCGCCGGTGCCATCCCGAAGAGGGATTGATAGCGCTCGTTGGTCATCGCGTCGATCCACGCCTCCAGGCCCGCTCCCCCGGGCCTGCCGTATGCCGCGTGCAGACGCGGCCCGTATTTCACCTCCACGACGTGCCACCCGGCCGCCGCGAACTGGGCACGCCATTGTTGAATCCGGATGCCCGGGACGACCCGGTCGAGGGATTGCCGGTTGAAGTCGACGACCCACATGACATTGCCGAGCCCCTGCGTGGCCGGGTCGGCGACGGCCTCCCAGATATTGCCCTCGTCGAGTTCGGCGTCACCGAGCAGGGCGATAAAGCGGCTTGCTGGGCGCGGCCCGAAGTGGGCATCGACATAGCGCCGGGCGACGGCGGCAAACAGGGGCGCCGCCGGACCGAGTCCGACCGATCCCGTGGAGAAGTCGACGTGGTCGGGGTCTTTGGTCCGCGAGGGATAGGACTGCAGACCGCCGAAGTCGCGCAGGCGCGTCAGATAGGACCGATCGAGATTGCCCAGGAGGTACTGGATCGCGTGGAAGGCCGGCGACGCGTGCGGCTTGACGCTGATGCGGTCCGCGGCGTCCAGGTGCGCGAACCAGAGGGCGGTCATCGTGGTGACCAGGCTCGCGCTACTGGCCTGGTGCCCACCGACCTTGACCCCGTCGCCCGTGATGCGTTCGCGATTGGCGGCGTCGACGATCCGGGTGGCGAGCCAGAGGACGCGCTGCGCGACCTCATCGAGAAGGTGCGCATCCGGGCGTTCGGGGGTGTGCGGCATACGGGTACGGTCCTTTCAGGACCAGAGCGAATGGTAGGCGTTCAGCGCGAGCTGGCCGCCGAGGTGGGCATAAAGAACGTTGGAGTCCGCTGGGATCTCGCGATCCTGCACCAGGTCGATCAGGCCGGCGAGCGACTTGCCTTCGTAGACGGGGTCGGTGATGAAGGCTTCGAGCTGCGCTCCCAAGGCCATGGCGTTCATCGTGGACTCGACCGGGATGCCGTAGAGGTCGCCGGCCCAGCCCTCGAGGACCTGGATCTCGTCGGCGCGCAAGTCGCGACCAAGCTCCATGATCTGCGCTGTGTGCCGGGCGATCCGCTCGACCTGGTCACGCGTCTTGGCAAAGGTGGCGGATGCGTCGATGCCCAGGACGCGGCGCTGGACACCGGTCCGATCCTCCAGTGCGGCGAAGCCGGCAATCATCCCGGCGTGCGTCGAGCCCGTCACCGTGCAGACGACGATCGTGTCGAAGGTGACACCGAGAGCCTTCTCCTGCTCGGCAACCTCGAAGGCCCAGTTCGCGAAGCCGAGGCCACCTAGCGGGTGCTCGGACGCGCCGGCCGGGATCGCATAGGGCTTGCCGCCCTTGGCCTCGACCTCGGCGAGGGCGTTCTTCCAGGATTCCCGGATGCCGATGTCGAAGCCGGCGTCGTCGAGACGCGAGTCGGCGCCCATCATCCGCGAGAGCAAAATGTTGCCGACTTCTGTGTTCATCGGGTCGTCCCAGGGCACCCACTTCTCCTGCACCAGCCGGCACTTCATGCCCAGGTGCGCGGCAACCGCGGCAACCTGGCGGGTGTGGTTGGACTGGTAGCCACCGATCGAGACCAGCGTGTCGGCGCCGGAGGCGATCGCATCCGGAATGATGTATTCCAGCTTTCGAATCTTGTTGCCGCCGAAAGCGAGACCGCTGTTGCAGTCCTCACGCTTGGCCCAGATCCGGGCACCGCCAAGATGCTGGGTGAGCCGGTCGAGGCGCTGGATCGGGCTCGGCCCGAAGGTGAGCTGGTAGCGCGGGAAGTCTTGGAGCTTCATACCGATTCTTTCATTTCTCGTATGCCGTTCGGCTGGGTTGCGGTAGTGGCCGGTGGGCGCTTGGTGGTGCCGTCGGGTCAAGTGAGGGTGTCGAGCAGCGGTTGGAGCGACTGCCAGGTTTCGTGGGATACGTCGGCGGCTGCCTCGGTGTCGCCCGCCGCGCAGAGGTCGATGAGGCGGGTGTGCAGGGCTACGGAAGCGCGGCCCGGGAGAGTGGCGAAACGGAGACGCTCGAGGCGCCGCACAACCGGTGTGAACTGGTCGAGGATCGTCTCGATCGCGGTATTGCCGGCCGCCCGCACCGGGACGGCGTGGAAGTCGTCATCGGCGGCGAGGGCGGCTTCGGCATCGCCCGACTTCATCGCTGTTGCGAAGCGCTTGTTGGCCGCACGCATACTCGCCAAGTCGTCCGGTGTGAGCTGGTCGACGGCGAGTTCTACGGCCAGGCGATGCATCGCGGCAACGACGGACTGCGCGTCCCGGATGGCCTTGACCTCCAACTCGGCGACCGTGGTGGACCGCCCGGGTGCGGTGGTGACGAGGCCGGCAGCCCCGAGCCGCAGGACTGCCTCGCGCACGGGTGTCCGGCTGACGCCGAGCCAATCGGCGAGCTCACCATCACGCAGTTGCTCACCGGGCGCGAAGGTGCCGTCGACGATCGCGTCCCGCAACCGCGTGTAGACGTCATCACGCAGCAAGCCGCGCTTGAGGGCGCTCGTTCCGGCGTCCTGGGGGATGGGCATGCAATATATTGCACATTAATCG
>NZ_DAOQZV010000011.1:22048-26492 GCF_035343835.1 Nostocoides sp.
CGTCGAGAGGCCGGTTCAGGGGCGTCGAGTGCGCATCCATCCCCACCGCCTGTGGACAACTTCGCACTCGACGGGGCTGAACCGGCCTTTCGACGTGGGATAGGGGGCGGCGTCCGGGACGGCAATGCTGAAATTCGCGGGACGCCGCGGCCTCGATGAGTGACGATGGTGGCGTGACTGCTCCCCCACTTCCCGCCGGTCTCACCTCCCGGCCGCTCACACCCGCCGACCTGGACGCGACCTTTGCGGTCTACGCCGACGCCGAGTTGGCCGATTGCGGCGAACTCATGCTCGAGCCCGAGGACATCGAATCCGATTGGGAGCGAGCGAGTTTCGACCTGAGCACCCAGAGCGTTGGCGTGTTCGACGGCGAGCGCCTCGCCGGCGCGGCCGAGGTGTTCGGGGCGCGACGTGCTGACGGGGCGGTGCACACGGCATACGGCAATCGCGGCATCGGGAGCTGGCTCGCGGCGTGGACCGAGGATCTCGCGAGACGCGAGGGCGGGTCGCTTGTCGGGCAATCACGATTCGCCGGCGGCGGGGGCGACCGGCTGCTGCGCGGGCGGGGCTATCGCGAGATCTGGACCTCCTGGGTGCTGGAAGTGCCGGCCGCGACCCCGATCGAGCCCCAGTCGCTACCGCCGGGCTACGAGCTGCGCACCTTCGTGCCGGGGCGGGACGAGGACATCGCCTACCGACTGATCGAAGATGCCTTCAACGAGTGGCCGGATCGCACCCCGCAGACGTATGCCGATTGGCAGCCTCGCATCCTCGGTCGCCGCGGCTTCGAGCCCTGGCAGGTCCGCTTCGCGGTGGACGGCGACCGCACTCCCGTCGCGGTGGCCTGCACCATCCTTGACGTCGCGAACTGTGCGCACGTCGACCAGATCGCGGTCCGGGCCGACCGGCGCGGGCTCGGCCTGGCGCGCGCACTACTCGTCGATGCCTTCGAGAACGGCCGGGTGCGCGGAGCGATTCGTAGCGATCTGTCGACGGACTCCCGCACCGGCGCACTCGGGCTCTATCTGCGCGTCGGCATGACCATCACCCAGACCTGGCACCACCTCGGGCTCGACCTCTGAGCGCGCTTCAGAGCGCGACGGGATCGGTGACGTCGGCCAGCTCGGCGCCGAGCGCCGCAACCATGGCATCGGCGTCAACCGTGACGGCGACGCCGTGCGCGCCCGCGCCCATCGAGATCGGACGACCCGTGATCGTCACGTCCGCGAGCACTGGCCAGGAATGCTCACTGCCGAAAGGCGTGATCGTTCCACGCTCGTATCCCGTTGCCGCCCTTGCCGTTTCGGCATCGGGCATGGACAGCCTGTTCACCCTGAGGTGGGCGCGCAGCTTCGGCCAGGAGATCTCGCGATCGCCCGGGACCAGGACGAAAACGTAGTCGCCCTCGGCACGCCGGATCACGAGCGTCTTGATGATGTCGGCGGGTGTCACCCCGCGCGCGGCGGCGGCCTCCGCGAGCGAGCCGACGCGCCCGTGGCGGGTGACGGCATACGGCAGTCCGTATGCCGTGAGCGCACCGATCGCGCGCGACTCGCCGTCACTCATCCGGCGTCAGGAAGTTCACCAACTCGACGTACTCATCGCTCGCGGCGTCCGCGTCGAGCCCGCGCAGCTGGGCCCACGCGTCATATTTGGCGCGGCCGACAAAGTTGGTGAAGCCCGGGCGTGAGCCGGTCACATCGCCCTCGGTTGCCTGCTTATAGAGGGCGTAGAGCCGCAGCTTGGTGTCATTGCCCGGGTCGTCGGTCAGGGCGGACACCGCGTCGACGGCGGCCTGGAAGTCAGCGTCAGATGCCATGGCGGTCAATGTAGCCGCACTGACCACCCTCGGGGGCGGGTGGCGTGGCCCGGCTGGGGCCAGTGGCACGGTCTGGCCACTGCACCTGGGAAACTTGATCCCGCACAGGCTTGAAGCGGCCGAAGTCCACGGCCTGGGCAGCCGGAGTGAAAGTAGGAACGGGCGATGCCGGTGGAGCGAAAGCGTGGCGCGGTGGATGTGGCGCGAGCCCGGGCGGCCCTCGCCCTGCGCAGCCAGGTGGCGGGGAGCAACCCCGATGCCCGCGCAGCCCGCGTGTGGGGAGTGAGCGGGCCCCGCTGGTTCACCCCGGCGGATCCGATCTGGCGGGTGCACGCGGACGCGTCGATGTTCGTCGGCGGCATCCGCTCGCTGCTGTTGCAGAGTCTGCACCCGCTCGCGATGGCCGGCGTTGATCAGCACTCCTCGTATCAATCCGACCCGTGGACGCGCGTCCAGAACACGTCAGGCTTCATCACGATGACGACCTTCGGCACGATCGCGAATGCCGAGCAGTCCATTGCCGCCGTCCGCGCGATCCACGATCGGGTGCACGGCGTCGCCGCCGACGGCCGGACGTATGACGCCAATGACCCACATTTGCTGCTCTGGGTGCACGTCGCCGAGATCGAGACCTTCCTGACCTGCTATCAGGCGTATGGACGCGCCCCGTTGAGCGCAGCCGACGCAGACACCTATGTCGCCCAAACCGCCGTCGTGGCAACGAAACTCGGCGTCGTCGACCCACCCATGTCGGTTGTCGATCTGACGGCGACGATCGAGGCATTCCGTCGGGAACTGGCCCTCACCCCCGGCGCCGCGGCGGCCTGCCGCTTCTTGCGCAGCGAAACGCCGCTCCCCCGGGCGGCCAAACTCCCGTATGCCGCGCTCGTCAGCGCCGCCGTCGCTACCCTCCCGGCGTGGGCGCGCGATCTGCTGGAGCTGCCGGTCCACCCGGTTCGGGATGCCGCCACGATCCGACTGGTCGGTCGGCCAGCCGTTGCCACAGTGCGCTGGCTGCTCGACCATCCGTCGGTTGCCAAGGACCGCGTGCTCGGGCACGCCGATCGCTAGCTTCCGACCTCGACGCTTGCCTTGTGACGGGTGGCGCTGAGGGGACGTGAGTGGCCGCGAAACCTGGTGACCGCTAATCCCCCACGGCTGTGTTCCCCCGCCTACGTTGAAGGCAAGGGGATCCCCACGAAAAGGAGCTCGACATGCGTGGATCTGGACTCATCTGGACGATCGTCGGCGTGCTGCTGATCATCGTGTTGCTCATGTGGATCATGGCCCGTACCTGATTCCATACACGCCGGTGCCTTCCCCAACTCGGGGGCGGCATCGTCTGTGTCAGCACTCGAGCCGGATGCCACGGGAATGGAACGCCGGCCCGGCACGTCGAGTGGTGGTGACACGCCGATGGCGAGGATCGGCATACGGCGTGTCGCCGACTGTCGACCTTTCCGAGTGACCCGGCTCGGCCCCCCGTCAGCCGAGCGCGGTTACTGGAGCTTGAGCCACTCCTCGGCCACCTGCACCGCGTTCAGCGCGGCGCCCTTGCGCAGGTTGTCACCCACCACAAAAAGGTTGAGGCCCTTGCCCTCCGGCGCCGCCTGGTCGGCGCGGACCCGGCCGACGAACACCTCGTCGCGGCCGGCCGCGTCGAGAGGGTTGGGCACATCGACGACAACGACGCCTGGCGCGTTCTTGAGCAGGTCGAGCGCCTCATCGGGCGCGATGTCGTCGGCAAACTCGGCGTGGATGGCCAGGGAGTGACCGCTGAAGACCGGCACGCGCACGCAGGTGCCCGAGACCCGCAGACCCGGGATGTGCAGGATCTTGCGCGACTCGTGCCGCAGCTTCTGCTCCTCGTCGGTCTCACCGGAGCCGTCGTCGACGAGGGACCCGGCGAGCGGGACGACATTGAAGCCGACGGGAACGGCATACACCTGGGGATCGGGGACAGCCACGGCGCGACCGTCGAGGGCCAGGCCCATCGGGTCGCCGGCGGCATACCCGCCGCGCAGCTGACGGTCGAGCTCTTGGACGCCCTTGCCGCCCGAGCCGGACACCGCCTGATACGACGAGACGTGCAAGCGGACCAGAGAAGCCCTGTCGTGCAACGGCTTCAGGACCGGCATCGCAGCCATAGTGGTGCAATTGGGGTTGGCGACGATCCCCTTGGGGATGGTCAGCAGGTCGGCGGCGTTGACCTCGCTGACCACCAGCGGCACCTCGGGGTCCTTGCGCCAGGCCGAACTGTTGTCGATGACCACGGCGCCGGCAGCAGCGACCTTCGGGGCGAACTCCTTCGACGAGGAGCCGCCATTGGAGAAGAGCGCGACGTCGATCCCGGAGAAGTCGGCGGTAGCCGTGTCCTCGACGAGAACGTCACCGTCCGCCCACGGGAGCGGCGTTCCCGCCGACCGCGCGGACGCGAAGAAGCGAATGTCATCGACGGGGAAGGCCCGCTCCGCGAGGAGGGTCCGCATGACCCCGCCGACCTGACCGGTGGCACCGAATACACCAACACGCATGGCACCAGCATAGGGAGCGGAGGCGAAGGGGCTCGCGCATTTCAACACGCGGGCGGGCCGCCAAATCCCGGCGACTCAGCACAGGTTAGGC
>NZ_DAOQZV010000012.1:0-26244 GCF_035343835.1 Nostocoides sp.
GGGCGGGCGGTGCCCCGCCGCGCTTCGACGCGACGCTGGATCCCGACGCGCGCCCAGAGCACGTGCTCGGCTCCGCGCTTGGCGACGGCGAGCAGCCGGCCGCCAGGTGGTGCCGCGACTTGGGAGGGTGTGGCAGCGCTCATACGGGAAAACCTACGTCCTGCTGCTCATGTGCTCGGGCAGCAGGTGGTGGGCGCGCGCCCAGGCCCAGCCGATGCCCGCCCACAGCACGTCGGCGATCACGGTGACGAAGCGGGCCAGCACGACGACCGCCGTCGCGGCCGGCGTCGTCATGACGCCGACGAGCAGCAGCACGAGGATGCCCTCGCGGACGCCGACACCGGCCGGCAGCAGGATGCTGGCCATCCCGATGGCGGCCGCGAGGCAGAAGCCGCTGATGCTGACCAGGGCCACCTCGCCGCCCGAGCCGGTCAGGCCCCGGATGTCGCGGGCGAAGGCCCACACGATCGCCCCGGTGCTCAGCCAGGCGAGCGTGGTCCACGCGGCCGCGGCCACGATGGCGCGGCCGTTGAAGTCGTGCTCGAGAGGTTCGCGTCGCAGCAGGCGCAGGCCGGTCGCGATCGCCCGGTTGAGCAATGGCGGCCAGAGGGCACCGAGGAGGAGCACGACGGCAATTCCGATGAGCGGCAGCGCGTCCCCGCCACCGCGACCGAGCAGCGCGGGCACCGCCGGCAGGCCGACGAGCGCGCCGCAGAGCAGGGCGAGGGCCATGGTGACCAGGCCGACGACGCCGGTGCGCCGCCGTGGGACGTCGAGGCGTGCGGCGATTTCGGCCTGGGCGAGCACGCTCCATACCGACCCCGGGAGGTATTTGCCGAGTTGACCGACGAGGAAAACCCCGCTGGCTGGGGCCACGTGCAGCGGGCTGCCGAGATCCGCGAGCAGGGCCCGCCACCCGAGCATGCTCAGCGCTGGCGAGGCGATACCGAAGGCCAGCGCGAGCACCCACGCCGACGCCGAGACCTCACCGAGATGATCGGCCACCGCGGACCAGTTCTTGGCGAGCGCGATCGCCACCGCGATCAGCACGAGCGCTGCCAGCGCGATCCGGATCAGCGCGAACGCGCCGCGCCGCGCCGGTCGCGCCGCGTCCGGCTCGCTCACCGACGGCGCCAGGTCAAGCGCGGTAGCCCGTATGCCGCGCGCGGGTCGCGCGCGTGCGTCTGGGCATAGCGCATACGGGAGGTCAACTCCCCGTCCAGATCACCGACGAGCCGCAGCCCGGCGTTGTCGGCGTGGGCGAGCACCGCGCGCAGATCGGCCGGGCCGAGTGTCCCGGGGACATCCTGCGGGCCGAGCGCGACCGTGGTGATCAGCAGGCCACCCGAGCGCAGGGCCCACGTCGCCTGCCCGAGCAAGTCGGCGAGTTCTTCGGCCTCGGCATCGGTCGGATGCAGTCGCGTCAGGACATCGATGGAGCCAGGATCGACGTCGAGCTCGTCGCCGACCTCGAACTCCAGCGGGGCGAACCCGATGGCGCGTGCCCAGGACGCGAAGGGTGACGTCGGCCCGGACTGATCGACGATAAGCGCCGACCGGTGCCCGTCGTCGCGGACCCGCAGCACGGCGGCAAGGCCGCCGATCGCCGCCCAGCCGCCGACCTTGGAGCCGCGGCGCGGCAGGCCCAGGCTGCGCACCAGATCGCGGGTGTCGTCGGCGTCGGAATCGCTGGCCAGCACATCCGTCGGGTGGATCCAGTCCGGCAGGTCGCCCGGCGCGAGCTCGATCCGCGGCCGCAGGCCGGCCACCGCCCCTTTGGCCCGGTCGCGCAGGGTGATCCGCGAGCGCGAGCGGGGCTCGGTGGCGAAGCTCATGGCCAGGGCCTCGATGGTGCCGAGGTAGGCCGCCCAGGGGCCGCTCAGGTCGGGCGGCTCGACCCCGCCCCGCAGGCGGCGGACAACGTCCGGGTCGGCCAGCTCGCGCAATGCCGCAACGAGGGCATCATGATCGCTCGACGGCACGAGCAGGCCGTCGACACCGTCGGTGACATCGTCGCCGAAGCTGCCGACCTTGGTCGCGAGAGCGGCCAGGCCGTGCTTGTGCGCGAGCAGGGCGTTCTGCGAGGCCGTGGCCGTGCGATAGGTCAGGGCCAAGACGTCGTGCTGCGCGAGCAGATCGGCGATCTCGGCCGCCGGGACGTAGCCGGAACGGATCGAGACCCGGCCGTCGATCCCCGGCAACTGCGCGGCCTCGCGGACCCGGTCGCCGGCCTCGCCCCACGCCTCACCCGCGACGGTCAGGGTCGGTCCGGGCACATCGGCGAGCGCACGGACCAGGTCGTCGATGCCCTTGTAGGGTCGAACGAGGCCCAGAGCGAGCAACCGGGCCGGGCCGGCATACGGCTCGCGGGTCGCGGGCTCGCCACCGGGCAGGTGCGGCGGCAGGGGCACGGTACGCACGAGCTCGGCCCCCAGGGCGGCCGCGACATGGGCCTGTTGGGGGGTGTGGACGATGACGGCGTCCAGGCGTCGAAACAGCGAGCGCACCAGGGCTTCGTCGCCGGGGCGCGACTCGTGCGGGAGCACATTGTGGGCGATGGCGACAAAGCGCGGGGCCGACCCACCGGAGGTGGCCGCCTTGTGGATGGCCAGCAGGGTGGGCACGAGTTGCGGAACGACGTGGACGACGATGACGACGTCCGCGGACCGGATCGCGCGGCCCACCCGGACCCACGAGTCCGGGCGGTTCCAGGACAGCGGCCGGGTCGCGGCCCGAAAGGGCGGCACCTCCGGCTCGTCCATCGGGACCTCGATCTCCCCGGGATAAAGCATCTTGGGGTAGAGCCGCTTCCAGGAGAGCAGCTCGACGCGGTGGCCGGCCGCCTGCACATGGTGGGCGAGTTCGGTCGTGTGCACCGCGACCCCGCCCTTGAACGGATGGGTGGGGCCGATGATGGCGACCTTGAGGGCCGCGTCGTCGCTCACACGCCGTCCCGCGAGCGGACGACGAGGTCGGCGAGGAGAGCGAGTGAGCCGATCATCAACCCGCTGACGATGAGCAGAATCGTGTTGGCGGGGAAATAGAACGGGTGGCGAACCATATCGACGACGCCCTTGACCAGGCCGATCACGAACAGCCACAGGGCCATCGGCATCAAAACCTTGAGCGGGTCGAAATACATGACCATCCGCAGCACCTGCAGGATGTAGCGGTAGGCGTCATTGACGAAGTGGAATTTGCTGGTGCCGGCGCGCTTGGCATAGGCCGTCGGGACATAGCGGATGTCGTGCTGATTGGACAAGAAGGCGATCGTGATCGTGGTGACGCACGAGAAGCCGGCCGGGAGCAGCCGCAGGTAGGGCAGGGCGACGCTGCGACGGAAGGCGCGCAGGCCGGAGTTGAGGTCCGGGATCTGCTGGTTGGTCAGGCGCTCGGCGATCTTGCGGATCAACCACTTCGCGGGGACGCGGGCCCACTTGTGGGTGCCCTCCTCGGTCGTGCGGGCACCGACGACCTGGTCATAGGTCGGGTCGTCGAGCAGGATCCGCACGAGCTCGGGGATGCGCTCGTTTTCGTAGGTCATGTCCGCATCGGTCCACACGACGATCTCGCCGTATGCCTGCTGGGTCCCGATCCGCCGGGCCGTGCCCGACCCGCCGTTGCGACGGAAGGGCATCAAGCGGATATTCGGGTCGTCGTGGGCGGCCCCCGTGAGGACCTCGAGGGTGTTGTCGGTGGAGGCGTCGTCGATGCAGAGCAGTTCATAGCTCAGGCCGCTGGCCAGCATCGCCGCCGTGATGCGCTCGATCTCCAGCAGGACGTGCTCGCCCTCGTTGTAGCACGGCAGGACAATGGTCACGAGGGGGCGCCGGGCCGGGTCCGGCACGGCAACAGCGGTCTCGACGGTCGGGGTGACGAACTCGGTCATGGTGGTTACGAGGGTACCCGGCCGCGCCCGCGCGCTTGTCAGGCCGGGGCCGGGGCGAGCCAGACGTCCAGGGACAGCGGCACCAGGGACGCGGGACGCTCGATCAGCAGGCGGGGCTCTTCGAGGACGGTGACGTCGACGGCCTGGGTGGGGGTCGCGCCCAGGGCCGTTAGCGCGTCGGCAGAGTCCGCGGCGAGCAGGATCAGGCGGGAACCAGCCGGGAGGGCGGCGGCGATCTCGGAGACAGCGGACCGCAGCGCTGCCGGGTCGCGCCGCAGGGCGGTGGTCGTCGACAGGGCCGGACGGCCGCACTGCCCACGCACGACCTGGGGCCACTCGTTTGCGGCCCGCGAATCGACGGCCAGCACGACATCGCCGTCGACGAGGGCATGACAGACCGAGACGATCGCGCTCAATGATCCGCGCTCGACCCGCTCCGTCCGGTGCGGCCAGCTCGCGAGCGCGGTCGGCACGGCCAGCGCGGCGACGCAGGCGGCCGCCAGGATCCGGAACGCCCGCCGGTGCCGAGCGGGCCCGCAGCGCCACAGCCATGCGGCGGCCGCAACCACCAGGACGACGACAAGCGGGATCGCGATCACCAACCGCCGCTCGGCCCACGGATGGTCCGGCGTGATCCCGGGCCGGTAGAGCGTCAGCAGCGTCGAGCCCGCGGCCACCACCAATGGCCCGGACCATGCCGGCAGAACCTCATCCGCCTGCCACGCCAGCGCCATCCGACGCACCCCCCAAGCCAGGGAGACGAGCGCGGTCACCAGGGCGATCGGTCCGACCCACCAGGCCAGCCAGGTGACCGATTGCTCGGCATAGGTCCGGCCGCCGTCGATTGGCAGTCCTTGACGCAATTGCAGGCCCGCAACCACGTGGGAGCCGGGGTCCTCGGCGCTCTGCCGCACCGTCATGACCAGGGGTCGCAGGGCCAGGGCCACGCCGATGACCAGCACCGCGATCATCAGGGCGGCGGACAAGGAGCGACGAGCGGCGTCGGGCAGGCCCATCCCTCGACGAGCCGCCACGAGGGTCGCCGCACCGGCCAGCGCTAGCACCACCGCAAGGGCCACGAGCGGCACCAGGCTCGCGGCAATGCTCCCGAGGTACTCGCGGGACAGGGCCAACCCAGCCGCAAAGGACACGCCGACACCGATGCCTGCCCCCGCCAGTAGGGCCCGCGGCCACCTGCGCTCCTGGATCGCCCCGAGAGCGGCCACCGGGATCAGAAGCATGGCCTCGCGCAGTGCGTCGATGCGCACCAGGCAGGTCCCGCCGATCAGCAGCCCGGCCATGAGCGCGGCCCGCCGGTCCTCGTGCCGCGCCGCGAGCACACAGCCGAGCAGCCCGGCTGCGAGCGTGACCAAGGCCAGTGGCTCGGAGTAGGTCGCCCGGGCCACGTGCAGCATCGGGAAGGTCAGCGCGGCCAGCGCGCCGGCGACCGGTCCCCACCACGGCCCGACCGTGACGGCGGCCAGGATCGAGAGCCCGAGGACGCCGAACGCCGACAACCACGCCGGCTGCACGAGCATCGCGCCGATCCCCCCGATCCAGTCACCGAGCGAATAGATCGCGGCCGGCCCGATCACGAACTGCGGTTCGATCGCCGGCGCCCCGGCCGAACCGACCTGATAAAAGGCCGGACTCGCCAGCGTGATGCCGGGGATCCCGAGAACCGCCGCCCCACCGAACGCGGCCGGATCGATGGCCAGCACCCGGTGCCCAGTCTCGGCCAGGGCCAGGGCCGCTTGCAGATTGGACCCGGCGTCCCGTCGCGGCAGCACTTGCCCGTTGTGGGTGGCCGCCGCCCACCAGCCGGCGGCCAGGGCAACCGCCAGCATTGCGAGCGCCGGCCCGACGCCGATCGGCACCGGGCGCACCGGGCGGACCAGCAGCGCCAATCCGGCCAGCATCACCGCGAGCAGGGGCCAGACGACCAGCGGCCGCCACCACCCGAGCCCCCCGAGCACGGCTGCCAACGCCGAGGTCGCGACAAGGAGCGAGCCGAGCACCAGCAGGGCCCGCTGCACGACGTCCCCGATTGCGGTCACGGCGGCCAGCCTAGACAGCACCACCGACTCCCCACCTACGATGCCTCGGTGCGCCCCGACCACCTCCTCCCCCACCTGCTGCGCAGCGACCCTGCCCGGCCGCGCATCACGTGTTACGACGACCGCACCGGCGAGCGCATCGAACTCTCCGCGCGCGTCCTGAACAACTGGGTCGCCAAGGCCGCGAACCTGCTGCAGGAGGAGTTCGACGCCGGCCCGGGCACCGTGGTCGCGATCGACCTGCCCCCACACTGGCGCACGCTCTACTGGACGCTGGCCGCCTGGGCCACCGGGGCGACGGTGAGCCTGCCGCCACCGGCGACACCGGATGTCCTCGTGACAACGGACCCGGCCGCTCCCACCGACGCCCCGCTCGTCGTCGTCACCCTCGCGGCGCTGGCCCGCCGGGCCACATCCACCCTGCCCGCCGACGCCGTCGACGAGGCCCGCGAACTCGCCGGCTTCCCCGACACCTTCGGCGCTTTCCAGGAGGCCGCCGACTCCGATCTCGCCCTGGTCGCGGCCGGCGAGTCCAGCACCTATGCCGATCTCGCGGCCTACGTGCGCGTCACCGGCATGGCCCGAGCGCGTGTCCACACCGAGACCGAGGACCTCGAGACCTTCCTGCGCCTGGCGATCAGGACCTATGCGGCCGACGGCTCGCTCGTGCTGACGGTCGGCGGCCCCGCCCCCGCCGACCGGCTGCGCGCCGAGGGCGTCGCTAGCTGAGGGCCCGTTCGAGCTCGCGGTCGAACTCGGCCTGCCGCATCCGCGAGCGCAACTCCTCATCCAGCGCGGCCCACGTCAGGGTGCGGATAACGCCGGTCTGGGCGATGCGGTACTTCCCCTGCACCCGCTTGACGGCGGCCAAGGTCGACGAACCGAACTCGCCGTCCTGCGTCACCCGCAGTGCCCGTTGCGCATCCTTGACCGCCTGCCCGGTCATGCCCGAGCGGAGCACGGTGGTGGTGCGGTATTTGATGAGCGGATACTGGAGGCGCTCCATCTGATTCCAGACACCTTTGTTGACCCACCCGTTGACGTTCAAGCTCCACTTCGTCTGGAACTTGCGCACTGCGGCAGTGGTCTGCGGCCCGTAATCGCCATCGACCGTCACGCCCGGCAGATTCTTCTGCGCGAGGGTGACCGCCGCGCCGGTGGCGCCCGGCTTGAGGACCGTGTCCTTGTATTTCGTGAACTCGGTGTCGACGCTCACCAGCGGCCCGGTCGCGGTCGAGCACTTGGCGGCGCTCCACGTCTTCAGTGCAACGCCGGTCCACCAACTCGTGCGCTTGCACGCGCCGTCCCAGAAGAAGCTGAAGTGGATGTGGTCGGTGTGCGGCACCGCACCGGTGTAGGTCGACCACGTCTCCGGGTTCCGATAGGCCTTCCACACCTTGTGGTTCCAGACGATGAACATGATCCCGAAGCGCCGCGCATTCGCGCCATAGACGCCATTGACCGGCTTGGTCAGCCAGGTCGTGACCGCGTCCGCGATCTCCTTGTCGGCCGCATTGCCGGCGTTGAGCATCCAGTCCAGGGCCCGGCCGTCGTAGTGCTGGCTGTCATCGGACTGGCACGGCCGCACCGTCCCGTAGGAGAGCCGGTTGTAGTGCGTCGACATCAGCGTGGCGAAGTCGGCGACACCCGGCTTGGTCACCTGATCGCAGGTCGTCTGCGGTTCGTAGCTCGGGTCGAGCACGTCGACGGCCGAGGGCAGCGGCTGGGGTGGGGTGGGCGGCGGGGGAACCGCGGCATACGCGGCGATGGGGACGAATCCGAGCGCGGCCGCGGTGGCGGCGACAGCGGCGCGACGAGGGCGTATGGGCACGGGTGGACACTCCTGGATGAGCCGGCTGCGTCGAGCCGGGGCCGTCGCGGGACGACACGCGGGCGGCGGCCGCCGTCGGTGGCGGGCCGCATCATTTGTCCCACGAGTCACACCGAAAGGCAAGGCCCAGGGGCGTGTCTTCAGGCACGGCATACAGTGAGGTCATGGACAAAGTCGTCGTCAATGCCGCCGACGCAGTCGCCGATATCACCGACGGCGCCACCCTCGCCGTCGGCGGTTTCGGGCTGTGCGGAGTTCCCAGTGTCCTGATCCAGGCGGTGCACCACGCCGGCCCTGTGGGGCTGACCGCGGTCAGCAACAACTGCGGTGTCGACGACTGGGGCCTGGGCATCCTGCTTGCCGACCGCCGGATCGCGACGATGATCAGCTCCTATGTCGGTGAGAACAAGGAGTTCGAGCGGCAATTCCTCGCCGGCGAACTCGAAGTCCACCTCACACCCCAAGGCACCCTCGCCGAGAAGCTGCGCGCGGGCGGATCGGGGATCCCCGCCTTCTACACCGCGACCGGCGTGGGCACCCAGATCGCCGAGGGCGGTCTCCCCTTGCGGTATGCCGCGGACGGCACCATCGCGCTCGCCTCACCGCCGAAGGCGACGGCCGAGTTCACCGTGGGCGGCGAGACGCGCACCTACGTCCTGGAGGAAGCGATCTCGACCGACTTCGCGCTCGTGCGGGCGTGGAAGGGCGATCGACACGGCAATCTGATCTACCGCTCGACAGCCCGCAACTTCAACCCGCTCGCCGCGATGGCCGGCCGGGTGACGATCGCCGAGGTCGAAGAGCTGGTCGAACCCGGTGAGCTCGACCCGGACCAGATCCACACCCCGAGCATCTTCGTCCAGCGCGTCGTCCCGCTGACCCCGCAGCAGGCGGCGAACAAACGCATCGAGCGCCGCACCACGCGCCCGCGCCCGGCGAGCCAGGAGGGCTGAGCGATGGCACTGACCCGCGAAGAAATGGCGGCGCGCGCGGCCCGCGAACTCCACGACGGCGACTACGTCAACCTCGGCATCGGCCTGCCCACGCTGGTCCCGAACTACGTTCCCGACGATGTGCACATCGTGCTGCAGTCGGAGAACGGCATCCTCGGCATCGGCCCCTACCCGGTCGAGGGCGAGGAGGATGCCGACCTGATCAACGCCGGCAAGGAGACCGTCACCCTGCGCCGGGGCGCCAGCATCTTCGACTCGGCGACCAGCTTCGGGATGATCCGCGGCGGCAAGGTCGACGCGGCCATCCTCGGTGCCATGCAGGTCTCCGTCACCGGCGACATCGCCAACTGGATGATCCCCGGCAAGATGGTCAAGGGCATGGGCGGCGCGATGGACCTCGTGCACGGGGCCAAACGGGTGATCGTGCTGATGGAGCACGTGGCCCGGGACGGCTCCCACAAGATCCTCGCCGAGTGCGCACTCCCGCTGACCGGCAAACGGGTGGTCCAGCGGATCATCACCGACCTGGCGGTCATCGACGTCACGGATGCCGGCTTGGTGCTGCGCGAGCTCGCGCCGGGCGTCAGCGTCGACGAGGTGCGCGCGGCGACCGGGCCCGAGTTGACGCTCGACCTGGGATGACCGCGCCGGAGGCGTACTACCTGCCCCTCGGCGAGGGGTGCTTCGAGTCGACCACCGCGACGCAGAGCCCGTGGGATTTCGCGGCCCAACACGGTGGCCCGCCGTCCGCCTTGTGCGTGCGCGAGATCGAGCGCCATCACGACGACCCCAATATGCGCGTCGCCCGCTTCACCGCGGACTTCCTGGCACCCATCCCCCAGGGCGTATGCCGTGTCACCACCCGCACGGTCCGCCCCGGTCGGCGGGTGGCGCTGGTCGAAGCCGAACTCACCTTCGGTGAGCGGGCAGCGGTCGTCATGCGCGCCTGGCTGATCCACCGGGAGGACGACCGGGCCGAGCCGGCCGACTGGGCGCCGCCCGCGCGCGGGCTGCCCGGCCCCCAGGAGCAGCGCTATTTCCCCGGCATGGACCCGGCGTGGGGCTACGGCCGCAGCATCGAATGGCGTTGGGCGAGCGGCGCTTTCGACATCGAGGGGCCGGCCGCGGTCTGGGCCCGGCCGCATACGGCAATCGTGGCGGGCGAGGCGCCGACCCCCACGCAGCTGGTGGCGGCGGTCGCCGACTCGACCAATGGCATCAGCGCTCCGCTACATCTCGACGGTTGGCTGTTCATCCCGCCGAGCATCACCGTCACCTGCCTTCGGCCCGCCGAGGGCGAGTGGATCTACCTCGATGCGGCGACCCATGTCGCTGCCGACGGGATCGGCGTCGCGCACGCGACCATCTCGGACGCGCGCGGCTTCGTCGCCTATGCGACCCAGCCGGTGCTCATCGACCGCCGCTGATCAGGACTCGGCGGCCGCCTGCACGCTCGCGTCGTCCACATGGCTCGATCCGCCGATGACCGTCAGCGTGCCGAGCCAGTTCAGCGTCTGCAGATAGCGCGCCACGGCGCTGGGCAGATGGTCGTGGATCGCCAGCACCGTCGGGCGGCCCAGCGGCGCGCCGAGCAAGGCATCCATCAAGAAGCCGTCGTCGCCGGCGGCCAAGACCACCTTGCTCCCGGGCATCTTGGGTGCGAAGAAGCCCGCGACGGCGACCGAGACTTCATAGCGATTGGCGCCGGAGAGGCGGATCGTGCTGATGCCGCGGTTCTGCAGCGTGGAGACCACCAGTCCCGACACCGATGCGGGACCGCCCACGACCTGGGTGGTCGTGGGCTTCAGCGTGTCGATCGCCGCTGCGGCAGCCGCGCCGAGGTCCGCCGCCGGCGTGAACAGGATCGGCGAGCGCGTGCCGACGGCCGGGCCACCGACGCTGACGGCGTCCGGCAGGGCGGCACCGCCGACGACGACGGCATTGGTGACCTGCTTGATCTGGCCCATCCGCAGCGCGACATTCTTCGACACCTCGTAGCGGTCCGCGCCGTCGATCCGGCTCACCGTCAATCCCCGCGCCGTCAACTGGTCGAGCACCCGCTGATCGACAGAGTTGGCGCCTCCGATGATCACGGCGTACTTCAGGGACGACACCCGGCGATTCAGCTCACCGACGGTCGGCATCGGCAAGGCGTACTGATCGGTGAGCAGCAGAGGCGCACCAAGCGTCTTCGCCAGCGGCGGCGCGGCAACGGCGTCGGGCAGCTTCGCGGGGTCGGCACTGACGAGCACCACGGTCTGCGCATCCACTGGGACACTGCGCGCGACCGCCGCCGCCAGGGCGCTCTGATCTGCTCCCGTCACCCGTTCCACGCGGTGGCGGACCCAGGAGGAGGGCAGACCGAGCCGCGCGGCGAAGGTCGTCCCCGCCACCTTCCCGGTTGCTCCGTTGCCGGCATACGCATAAACGGTGCCGAGCGCATGGGCCTGGGTGCGCCTGCTCAGATCGAGACGGGCGACATCCGACACGCCGGCCGCCGCCGCCAGGTCGGCCCCGGAGACAGTGCGCGTCCACGACAGATAGGGATTGCCGGGTTTGGTCGACCACGGATCCGCGGCACTGATCAGATAGGGCAGCGCCGTCCCCCACGCCTCGGCGCTCGACTGCGTCCACCCGCCATTGCTCGGCGAATAGAAGGCGCGGATCACGCTGCCGGCGTATTTCGGGACCTGACCGGTCGTCGCGCTGCCACCCGAGCGCACGGCGGCCTTCCACGCGTCCCAGGTAGGGAGATTGCCGCTCGCCGGATACCCGGCGAACACCTGGTCGTCCGTGTTGTTGTAGACATGGCAGCCGCATGAGGGGCGCAGGCCGTCCTTGATCTTGCTCAGCGCATAGGCGCGCGCGGCCGCGGCTTGGGCTTGCAGCGCACCGGCCGGCCACGACCAGGGCATCTCCGCGATCCGGTCGAGATACTCATCGTGCAGTCGCACCCGCAGTCCGACCTGCACCGCCGTCCCGGTGTCCGAGGGGGTCACGGTGAGGATGCCGACGTCAAAACGGTTGGTGCCGACATTGGCCAGAGTCTTACCGTCGGCGAAGCGCATCGTGACCGTGCCGCCGCTGACTGTCGTCCGGCCGGTGCACGCGGCGCACGACGCGGTCACGGTGGACCCGGATCCGGTGAAGGTCACGCTCGTGCTGGCCCCACCGGACATGGTGACGCCCCCGGCACTGACCGTGAAGGCCCCGCCGCCGGCCGCGAGTGCCGAGGTCGTGACCGTCGAACTGGTCACGTGGTCCTGGACATTGACCACCAACGTCATCGCGTCGGCGGCCGGGCCCATCGTGGTGCCCGGATAGTAGAACTTCAGGATCTGCGCGGCCTTCCACCCGGCGTTGGCCTGGGCGAGCGCGCCGTACTGGCTCATCCCCACGCCATGCCCGGCGCCCGCTCCGGTGATCGTCCAGTTCGCGGCCGCGGCAGACCCGGCGCTGGGCGTCTGCGCCCGGTCGACCCCCCATTGGCCGTATGCCGCACCGCCTCCCGCAGCGCTGGGCGCTGCCGTCGCCGCCGGCACCGACACGGTAGCGAGGGCGATCACAGCGGCACCGGCCGCGGCACGCAGGCCGCGGACAGCGGCATACCGGCGAGTGGTCATAACGATCCTCCAGTTCGTGGATCGGCGATCCGTCCGCGCGCCAGTTCCGGCGGCGAGGAGAGATAGCCGACTCCCCATGCCCAGTGCATGACGGCCAGCGCGACCGGCGTCAACGCGCGCGTGCGGGGCTTCTCGCCGCGTGCGGCGAGGAGTCCCCCCACCGTCACAGCCCCCGCATACGCCGTCGGAACCAACCATGCCGGACGCCACACTAACCCCACAAGTCCCGCGGCCGCAGTCCCGAGCACCATCGTCGGCGGCGCGAGATAGCGCAGATTGATCGAGCCCTCGTGGTGCCGGGCGATGACATGGCGCCACCGGCCGTAGTGGAAGTATTGCCTGGCCAGGGCACCGGGCGTGCTCCGCGGGCGGTAGGTGACGACCAGGTCGGGTGTGAACCAGATCCGCCCGCCGCGGGCTCGGATGCGGTGGTTCATCTCCCAGTCCTGCGCCCGCTCGTAGTGCTCGTCGAAGCCGCCGACGGCGACCAGGGCGGCCCGCCGAAAGATCCCGAGATAGACCGTTTCGGCGGGGCCGGCGACACCACCGACGTGGAAGGCGGCATTGCCCACGCCGATCCGGCTGCGCATCGCGGTGGCGACGGCGCGCTCGAAATCGGTGCGTCCGCTGGCATGCATCACGCCGCCGACATTGTCGGCCTCCTGGGCGATCAGGGTCGAGACGCCGATGCGCAGGTAGTCGACCGGGATCTCGGCGTGTCCGTCGACCCGCGCGATGATCTCGCCGCGCGAGGCCCCGATGGCCGCGTTGAGGGCGGCCGGCGTCTTGCCGGTGGGGTTGGGGACGAGACGAATGCGCGCGTCGCGGCCCGCGAGCACGGCGGCCACCTCGTCGGTCCGGTCGCTCGATGGGCCGAGCGCGAGCACGATCTCCACCTCACCGGGGTAGTCCTGAGCCGAGATCATCGCGACCGCATCGGCCAGGTGCCGCTCCTCGTTCAGGATGGGCACGATGACCGACACGAGCGGCCATTCGGTGGGCAAATCTGCAGTCTGCGGCGTCGGCACGCCCCAAGTATCCCGGCTCGGGTCAGGTCGGGCGTTTACCCTGTCCGGCATGACCCGGCCCGTCGAGCGTTTGGTGCGCACGTGAGCGATCGCTTCGACGGACGTGACACATCGGGCGACGCGCGGGCCATTCCCCAGCGGCGCCGGATGCCGTCCGCGACTCCCCCCGCACCGCCCGTCGGCGACCCCACCCAGGCGCTGCCCACCCAGCCGCGCGACCCGTATGTCGGCTGGCACGACGACGATTTCGACGCTCCCCCCGCGTGGTCACACCGGCCGGAGCCGACGATGCCCACCGGGCCGGCAGCTCCGCCGGCCAGGCCGAGCCGGCCCGAGCGGCTGGTTCCGCCACCGAGGCCGCGGGGCACCGGGCATACGGTTCGGCGGGTCGTGGCGTTGCTGCTCGTGACCGCGATCGCCTGGGTCGCGGCGACGATCTGGGCCGTCCACGGCGCCTGGTCGAGCGTTGGGCGCGTCGATGCCACCCCGGCCGACGGCCACATCTCCGACACGGCCGGTAGCAACTACCTGATGGTGGGCTCCGACGCCCGCGCCAAGCTGACGCCGAAGCAGCGCAAGGAACTGGGCACCGGCTACGCCGAGGGGGCGCGCACCGACTCGATCATGGTGCTGCACACCGGCGGCGGCGATCCGACGCTGCTGTCGATCCCGCGCGACTCCTATGTGGAGATCCCGGGGCACGGGATGAACAAGATCAACGCCGCCTTCGCCATCGGCGGCCCGCCGCTGCTCGCTGCGACCATCGAGAAGTCGACGGGTCTGCACCTGGACGGCTATGTCGAGATCGGGTTCGCTGGCTTCGCCAACCTCGTCGACGCGGTCGGCGGGGTGCGGATGTGCCTACCGCACGCGATGAACGACGAGAAGGCGCACATCGACCTGCCGGCCGGCTGCCAGACGCTGAACGGCAAGAACGCCCTGGGCTATGTCCGGGCCCGCTACTCCGACCCCGAGGGCGACCTCGGGCGCGTCAAGCGGCAGCGGCAATTCCTCGGCGCCCTGATGGGCAAGATCGGCACGCCCTCGACGGTGATTTTCCCCTGGCGCCTGCACTCGATCGGCACGTCCGCGGGCAGCGCCGTCGCCATCGGCAGCGATGACGGGATGATCGGCACCTCGCGGGCGTTCCTCGGGCTGCGCGCGGTCGCCGGGGGCAAGGGCAACTCCGTGACGGTGCCGGTCTCCAACCCCGGCCTGCCGACTGCGGCCGGGCTTGCCGTCGAGTGGGACGCCGCCGGCGCCGAGCGCCTGTTCAGCGCCCTGCGAGGTGACGACGCGATCCCGGCCGATCTGCTGCCGACCAAGGCCCCTTGACCCGTCAGCGCAACAACTGGCGGGCCATGACGATCCGCTGGATCTGATTGGTGCCCTCGTAGATCTGGGTGATCTTGGCGTCGCGCATCATCCGCTCGACCGGGAAGTCTTTGACATAGCCGGCGCCACCGAGCAGCTGCACGGCGTCGGTGGTGACCTTCATCGCGACATCCGAGGCGAAGCACTTTGCCGCGGCCCCGAAGAAGGACAGGTCCCGGTCATGCCGCTCCGACTTGGCCGCGGCCACATAGACCAGTTGCCGCGCCGCCTCGAGCTCCATGGCCATGTCCGCGAGCATGAACTGCAGGCCCTGGAACTCGGCGATGGCCTTGCCGAACTGCTTGCGCTCCTTGACATAGGCCAGCGCCACGTCCAGGGCCCCCTGCGCCACTCCGACGGCCTGGGCGCCGATGGTGATCCGGGTGTGGTCGAGCGTCTTCAACGCGACCTTGAGCCCCTCACCGCGCGCACCGACCATCCGGTCCTCGGGGATGGTGCAGTTGTCGAAGAGCAACTCGCGCGTCGGGCTGCCCTTGATCCCGAGCTTGCGCTCCTTCTCCCCGAAACCGAATCCGGGGTCGGACTTCTCGACGACGAAGGCGGTGACATTCGCCCCGCGGCGACCACCGGGGTCGGTGACGGCCATGACCGTATAGAGCTCTGCCACACCGGCATTGGTGATCCACGCCTTGCCACCGTTGAGAGTGAAGGTGCCGTCGCCGTTGTCGCGGGCCTGGCAGGTCATGCCGGCCGTGTCGCTGCCGGCCTCGCGCTCGGACAGGCCGTAGGCGAACCCCTCACCCGCCGCGAGCCTGGGCAGGTAACGCTTCTTGACCTCCTCGCTCGCCGCGATCATCAGCGGCATCGAGCCGAGCTTGTTCACCGCCGGGATCAGCGACGCCGAGACATCGGCTCGCGCGACCTCCTCGATGACGATGCAGGTGGCGAGCGCGTCGGCGCCCACGCCGTCATACTCCTCGGGCACGTGCGGCGCGAAGAACTCGGACGCCACGAGCGCGTCGTGCGCCTCCTGCGGGTAGCGCGCCTGCTCGTCGACGTCCGCGGCATACGGAGCGATCTTGTCGGTCGCAATGTCGCGGATCGCGTCCCGGATCGCCTCGTGGTCCTCGGAAAGCCGGTAGGTGTCGAAGTCAGGGTTGGTCATATCGCCAGGCTAGACCGCGGCGCCGAGACCAGCCGCCGCGAGGTGACCGCGGTCATACCAGGCGCGTCAGTCGCGGCCGGGCAGGTGCCAGCGCCGGTGGTGCGGCTGCTCGGGCGAGGCGTCCGAGAGCGCCGGGATCACCTGCTGCTCGAAGAGCTCGACCCCGGAGAGGTCGTAGGCCGCCTCGGCGAAGTAGCAGATGGCATACGCCATGCCCAGACCTTCCAAGGCGACCAGGCGCTCGGCGATCTGCTCGGGCGTCCCGACGGCGGGGCCGTTCTTGATGCCGGGCAGCTGGGCCTGCAGGATCTGGTCGGGCACGCCGGCTCGCTTGTAGTGGTCGACCAGCCAGGCGAGGCGGTCGTCGATCTCCTTCTGGTTTGCGCCGATGACAACGTTGTAGTTGGCCGTGCGGGTGATGGACCCGAAGTCGCGGCCGATGTCGCGGCAGTGCCCCGCCAAGATCGCCGACTTGGCCGCGAACCCCTCGAGCGAGCCGTCGAAGTTGGTGTAGTCGGCATACTCGGCCGCGATGCGCAGCGTCTTCTTCTCCCCGCCACCGGCGATCCACATCGGTATGCCGTTGCTCGCCGATCCGGGGGCGCTCGTGCCCTGCAAGGGGCGCGGCCAGACCTGTGCCCCATCAACCTGGTAGTGCTCGCCGGCAAGCGTGGCCGAGCCCGTGGTCCATGCCTGGCGGAAGATCTCGACGCCCTCGCGCAGCCGGCCCAGTCGCTCGCCCGCACTGGGGAAGCCGTATCCATAGGCGCGCCACTCGTGTTCGTACCAGCCCGCGCCGATGCCCATCTCGACCCGCCCCTCGGAGATCACATCGACCGTCGCCGCGACCTTGGCGAGATAGGCGGGGTCGCGGTAGCTCATGCACGTGCACATCTGCCCGAGCCGCACCCGCCCGGTCACCGCGGCAAAGGCGGACATCAGCGCCCAGGCCTCGTGCGTCGCTTCCTGGCTTGGCATCGGGACGGTGTGGAAGTGGTCGTAGACCCAGATCGACTCCCACTCGGCCTGGGCGTCGGCGCGCCGCGCCAGGCCGGCCATCACGCCCCAGTGCTGGTCGGGGTCGATGCCGGCGAGGTCCATGCGCCAGCCCTGCGGGATAAACATTCCGAATCGCATGCCCGCAACGCTACCCGCGCGTGAACTCAGCCCGGCCCACCGCCGCTTAGACTCCCCAATCGTGTCCACCCCCGCCGCACCCGCCACCATCGCCGTCGTCGGCACCTCGTATGTCGGTCTCTCGCTGGCGATGCTGCTCGCCCGGCAGAACCGCGTCTTCGCCCACGACATCGATGCCCGCAAGATCGCGATGCTGCAAGCGGGCGAGAGCCCGATCAGCGACCCGGACATCGAGCGCTTCCTGAATCAGGAGCGCCTCGACATCACCTATACGGTCAGCCCGGACGAGGCGTATGCCGAGGCCGAGTTCGTCATCATCGCGACGCCCACGAACTACGACGAGGTGACGAACTACTTCGACACCCGCTCGGTCGAGTCAGTGATCCGGGACGTCCTGCGCATCAACCCGGACGCCGTCATGGTCATCAAGTCGACGATCCCGGTGGGGTTCACCGCGGGTGTGCGGCGGCGGCTGGGCACCGAGAATGTCATCTTCTCCCCGGAGTTCCTGCGCGAGGGCCGGGCCCTGCATGACAACCTGCACCCCTCGAGGATCGTCGTCGGCGAGGTCAGCGATCGTGGCCGTCGGTTCGCGGATCTGTTGGCCGCGGCAAGCGAGGACGACGACACACCGGTCCTGCTGACCGGATCGACCGAGGCGGAGGCGATCAAGCTGTTCGCCAACACCTATCTGGCGATGCGCGTCGCCTACTTCAATGAGCTCGACACCTTCGCCTCCACGCACGGCCTCGACACCCGCCAGATCATCGAGGGCGTCGGGCTGGACCCGCGGATCGGCAGCCACTACAACAACCCGTCCTTCGGCTATGGCGGCTACTGCCTGCCGAAGGACACGAAGCAATTGCTGGCGAACTATCAGGACGTGCCCCAGACGATGATCAGCGCCATCGTTGATGCCAACACCACCCGCAAGGACTATGTCGCAGCCGACATCGTCTCGCGCCGCCCGCGCGTTGTGGGCGTCTACCGGTTGATCATGAAGGCCGGCTCGGACAACTTCCGCTCCTCCTCGGTGCAGGGCATCATGAAGCGGATCAAGGCCAAGGGGATCTCGGTGATCGTCTACGAGCCCGAGCTGGAGGATGCGTCCTTCTACGGCTCCGAGGTGGTGCACGACTTCGCCGAGTTCAAGGCCCGCAGCGATGTGATCGTCGCCAACCGCCGTGCCCCCGAACTCGCGGATGTGGCCGACAAGATCTACACCCGCGACCTCTTCGGCTCGGACTGACCGGGGACTTTGCTGCCATAGTGAACCGATGACACTGACTCATCTGAACGACCCGGACCTGATCTACGACCTGCTCATCGATCCTGGCATCTGGGTCATCGTCGGCCTCTCCGACAACCGCGAGCGGGACGCCTGGCGGATCGCCCGCTATCTGAAGTACGAGCTCGACAAAGGCATCATCCCGGTCCACCCCAAGGCCGAGACGGTCCACGGCGAGCCGGGCTACGCGAGCATCTCCGACATCCCCAACGGCGTGGACGTCAAGGTCGTCGACTGCTTCGTCAACTCCCAGCATGTCGCAGCGGTGGTCGACGAGGTCATCGCCAACAAGGACCGCCTCACGATCGACGCCATCTGGATGCAGTTGGGCGTCAAGGACGCCGCGGCCGCCGACCGCGCGCGCCGCGCCGGCCTCGACGTCGTCATGGACACCTGCCCCAAGATCGAGAACAAGCGCCTCATGCCCGGGCGCTGACGCTCGGCGTCAGCCGCCCGCCCGTCCCCGCAGCGCCGCCCCCTTGGCGTATGCCGTGTCCCGCAGCCCCGCCTGAAAGCTCACCATGGCCGCCCGCACCCGGGCCGCCTCCTCGCCCTCCCCGCACCCGAGGATGCGGGCCGCGAGCAGCCCGGCATTGCGAGCTCCGCCGATCGAGACCGTCGCGACCGGCACCCCGGCCGGCATCTGCACGATCGAGAGCAGCGAGTCCATCCCGTCCAGATAGGTCAGCGGCACCGGCACCCCGATCACCGGCAGCGGCGTGACCGACGCGAGCATCCCGGGCAGGTGCGCCGCCCCGCCCGCGCCCGCGATCACGACCCGCAATCCCCGGGCGGCGGCCTCGCGGCCATACGTGATCATGTCCTCGGGCATCCGGTGGGCAGAGACGACATCGGCCTCAAAGGCGATTCCGAACTCCTGCAAGGCAATTGCCGCTTGCTCCATCACGGGCCAGTCACTATCGCTGCCCATGACGAGGCCCACGAGCGGGGATTCGGTCATTCGGTGATCACTCCCGAGAGATAGTCCGCGGCGTGCCGGGCACGCTCGCTCAGTTGCGCCCGGTCGGCGCCGACGACATTGACATGGCCGATCTTGCGGCCGGGCCGAACACCCTTGCCGTACATATGCATTCGCAGCCCGGGATCCCGCGCGAGCAGGTGGCGGTAGGCCGGATAGAGCTGCGGATAGTCGCCCCCCAGCACATTGGCCATCACCGTCACCGGCGCGAGCGGCGTCGGCGCACCGAGCGGCAGATCGAGCACCGCACGCAAATGCTGCTCGAACTGCCCGGTCACGGCGCCGTCCATGCTCCAGTGGCCGCTGTTGTGCGGGCGCATCGCGAGTTCGTTGACGACGAAGCCGCCGTCGAGGGTCTGGAAGATCTCCACCGCGAGCACCCCCGTCACGGCCAGTTCTCCGGCCAGTCGCAGCCCGGCGAGGGTCGCTTCGGCGGCGAGTTCGTCAGCGAGACCCTCGGCCGGAGCCTGCACCTCGACGCAGATGCCGTCTTGCTGGATCGTTTCGACGACCGGCCACGCGGCCGCCTGCCCCGAAGGCGAGCGCGCGATGAGGACGGCCAGTTCGCGCACGAAGTCGACGCGCTCCTCCAGCAGGACCGGTCCACGCTCGAGCCACTCCGCGACGTCTGCCGGGCCGTCGATCACCAGCACGCCCTTGCCGTCGTATCCGCCGGTGGGCACTTTGGCGATGACCGGCCACCCGACCTCCGCCCCGAAGGCGGCGACGTCGTCGGCGGACTGCGCCGCCTGCCACCGCGGGCACGGTATGCCGAGTTCCCCCAGCCGCGCACGCATCGCGAGTTTGTCCTGGGCGTAGAGGAGCGCGGCGGGCGACGGATGCATCGGTATGCCGGCGTCGGCCAGTGCCGCCAGCACCGGGGCCGGAACGTGCTCGTGGTCGAAGGTGATGACATCGCACTCCCGGGCGAAGGCGAGCACCGTCGCCGGGTCGCGGTAGTCCCCGACCGGGGCCCAGCGCACCGCCTGGGCGGCGGAGCCGTCCGCTTCTTCGGCGAGGACCGCGAGCGTGATGCCGAGTTCGATGGCCGGGCCAGCGCACATACGGGCAAGTTGACCGCCGCCGATGATGCCGACGACCGGGAAGCCCCCCGGGGCGCGCAGGGGCGTCGAAGGGGTCGCGTCCACCCCGTGAGAATACCCGTGGTCCCCAGCAGCCGCGGTTACGCTTTGGCAGTGTCCACGACCTCCAGCCCACTCGTCTGGGCCCGCGGCACCATCGACACCCTGTGGCGCGAGGTCGTGAAGTTCGGCATCATCGGTGCGCTCGCCTTCGTCATCGACGTCGGCCTGATGAATGTCCTGCGCCACACGGTGCTGGAGGACAAACCGACCACGGCCAAGGTCGTCTCGGCGAGCGTCGCCACGGTCTTCTCGTGGCTCGGCAACCGGCAGTGGACTTTCCGTCATCGCCGCAACCGGTCGGCACCGCACGAGTTCACCCTCTTCGTGGTGACCAATGTCGTCGCGCTGGTGATCGGGGCGGGCGCGATCGCCTTCTCGCACTACGGCCTCGGCCTGACGACGCTGGTCGCCGACAATATCGCCAACGTCTTCGGCATCGGCTTGGGCACCCTTTTCCGGTTCTGGGCCTACCGCAGGTTCGTCTTCGCCAAAGAACTCGAGGACGCCTCGGACAAGAACAACCCGAACAACGCCGTGTCCGCGCGGAGCAACTCCAACCGGCCGTAGTTGTTCTCGGCCAGGTCGCGGGCGAGGGCGAGCCCCAGGCCGGTCCCGGAGCTCGAGACCGACCGCTCGAAGATGTGGGCGGCGATCTCTGGAGCCACCCCGGGGCCGTCGTCGCTCACTTCGACGACCACGGTCGGGCCCGACCGGCGGGCGTGCACCGAGACCGTGCCCCGGCCGTGGGCCAGCGAATTCTCGATGAGCGTCGAGAGGATCTGCGAGAGCGCCGGTCTCGGGATGAGTACCTGCAGGCCCCGCTCCCCATGGACCCGCATGCTGCGGCGCGCCCCGCTCAGGGCCGGTTGCCACTCGCGTTGGAGGGCGGCGATCACCGAGTCGAGGGAGACGGCCGAGGTCTCGGCTGGGCGCCGCTTGGCGCGGCCCATGAGGTCGTCAACGACTCCTGCCAGGCGCTCCACCTGCGCGATCGCCGTCTCGGCCTCCTCACGCACGACGACGGGATCGTCGGTCGCCCCGATCTCCTCCAGCCGCAGCAACAGGGCTGCCAGCGGCGTGCGCAACTGATGGCTGGCGTCGGCGGCGAAGTCCCGCTCGGCACTGAGCGCCCGGCTCATGTCCATCGAACTGGCCGCGAGGACCTCGCTGATCTTGTCGATCTCGCGGATCCCGGTTGCGAGGGGCGTGGTCGACTCCTGGCCGGCCCCGAGCCGCTCGGCCTGGCCGGCCAGGGCGGTCAGCGGCGCGGTCAACTGGGCGGCCTGGCGCCGGGCGACGATCATGCCGATCGCCCCGGCCAGCAGGGCAAGCACCGCGAAGACGCCGAGGGCGACCAGCGCCAGCCCGGCCCCGCTGAGCGAGTTGCCCACGATCCGGTCGGACGGGGCGCGCGCGGCGAAGAGGACCACACTCCCGAACACCGGCACCATGACGATGACCAGGCAGGTCGCGACCACCAACATGGTCGATCGCAGGACGAGCGCACGCATCCGCCGTCAGCCGCCGCCCAGGTCCAAACGGAAGCCCACACCGCGGACCGTGGAGATGTAGCGGGGGCCGGCGGCGTCATCGCCGAGCTTGCGACGCAACACCGAGATGTGCATATCGAGCGTCTTGGTCGAGCCATACCAGTCGGTGTCCCAGACCTCGTGCATCAACTGCTCACGAGAGACGACCTTGCCGGCCTCGCGGTAGAGCACGCTGAGCAGGGCGAACTCCTTGCCCGTCAAGAGCAGCTCGCTGCCGTGGAAGAACGCGCGCCGGGCCTCGGTGTCGATGTGGAGGACGGCGGCCGGCTCGGGATCACTCGCCCCGCGCCGCAGCAGCGCGCGTGCCCGTGCCAGGAGCTCGGCGAGCCGGAAGGGCTTGGTCACATAATCGTCCGCGCCGGCATCGAGCCCGACGACCGTGTCGACCTCGTCGGCGCGCGCGGTCAGTATCAGCACCGGAACCTGCGCACCCGAGGCGCGCAACTGCCGGCATACCTCCAGGCCGTCCAGGGTCGGCAGGCCGAGGTCGAGGACGACGAGATCGACCCCACGCAGCGCCTCGTCCAGCGCCTCCTGACCGTCGCCGCGGACCTCGACCTCGTAGCCCTCCCGACGCAGCGCGCGCGCTAGCGGCTCGGCGATCGCGATGTCGTCCTCGGCGAGGAGCACCCGGGTCATGGTGTCATCGTATGAGGAAGGGCCGTCAGCGCTCTTCGCTCGCCATGACTGCGGGTCACCTCGCGCGGCGTCACCGCCCCGATCCCGCGCAGGTGCCGCCGCCGCTGTATACGCAAGGAGAAGCCCGACAACTCCGCCAGCCGCGCCGACAACTGCTCGTCGGCGAGCACCCGGCCGGATCCGGCGACCGCGGTCAGCCGGGACGCGCGGTTGACCGTCGTGCCGAAGACGTCACCGATCCGCGAGAGCACGGGGCCGTAGGCCAGCCCCACCCGCACGGCGGGGAGCATCTCCTCCTCCCCCATCGTGTCCACCAGATCGAGCGCAATCGCTGTGCCGGCCAACGGATCCCGCGAGACGAAGAGCACTTCGTCGCCCACCGTCTTGATCACCCGGCCACCGTGCGCGGTGACGATGTCCGAGGCCAGCCGCTCGAAACGCTGCACCATCACGGCCAGCTCCCGTTCGCTGGCCCGGCGCACGACCGACGTGAAGTTGACCAAGTCGGCGAAGCCGACGACCCGCCGCGGCCCGGCGCCCGCGTCCGTGGGGTCGGCATCGCTGACCATCCTGGTCACGGCGCCGAAGAGGTGACGCCGCCAGGCATAGGTGAGCAGCGGCTCCATCCGGTCGGCAGCCTGGGCCAGCCGCAGAGCCACCTCGCGGGCGGAGTCGAGGTCGACGTGCGAGTCAGGCGCGTCGTCGCCGGGGGCGAGCGACTCGGCGACGAGCTGGGTCTGCCAGACCGAGAGCCGGTCGGCCGTGCGGGCGACAGCGCGCGTCATGCTCAGGGCGAGTTGCTCATCCACCAGGCCCTCGGTCACCAGGTCGCGCAGTTGGTCGATCGCCTGTAGGTCAGCCGCGGTGACCGCGCGATCGGCGGGGTCGGCGGGGAAGCCGAGAGCGTGCCAGAAGGCGGCGACGGTCGGCAGTGGCACGGCCGGTGCTCCGTTGAGTGCGGTTGCCGCCGCGGTCAGTTCGGGCGCGGCCGCTGGGCCGAGGAGTTGGTCACGGACGCCCTGGAGGAACTCCAGGATCTCGGCGTTGTGGTCCATTGCTCTCCCTGCAGGCGATGCTGCGTCTACTCTCCCATGCGCACGTGACGCACGTCACCCGCAGCCAATGCGCGTGCCCGGCCATCGGCGTCGCGCACGAGCAGGCGCCCGTCGTCGTCGACACCGCTCGCGCGGGCACGCACGAGCGCGCCACCGCCACGGTCGATCTCGACGTCCGCGCCGATGGTGGTGCAGGCCGCGCGATACTCCGCCTGCGCAGACCGGAGGCGGTCGCCGCGGGCGAGCAGAACGGCATACGCCTCGCAGAGGGCGATCAGGTAGGCCGTGAGCACCGACCCACGGTCGAGTTCGCCGGGCGCGCGACCAGTGACGAGGGCGAGCGAGGTTGCCGTCGGCACGGGGAGTTCGTCTCGCTGATGGTCGACGTTCAGGCCGGTCCCGATGACGACACCCGCCGGCGTCACCTCGCACAGGATGCCGGCGAGCTTGCGGCCGGTGGCGGGATCGAGCAGGTCGTTGGGCCACTTGAGGTCGGCCCGTACGTCCACGCTCGCGGCGATCGCCCGGCGCAGTGCGAGGCCGGTGAGCAGCGGGAGCCAGCCCACGGCATACGGCGGGGTGGGCACGAGGACCGAGACGGCGAGACCCGCGCGGGGCGTCTCGCTCCAGGTGCGGCCGAGGCGCCCGCGGCCGCCGGTCTGGTAGTCGGCCACGACCGCGACCCAGGGCTCACGCTGATCCTGGGCGAGCGCATTGGTCGAGGTGACCTCGTCGTGGACATCGACGCGCGTGATCGACGTCTCCTTGATGCGGGCCTGGATTAGGACGGGATCGAGCGGGGGGCGCATGACGGCAAGGCTAGGCTCGGCGCATGGCCGATGACGTCGCTGGGCAGGAGTTGGACATCCACACCACGGCCGGCAAGCTGGCCGACCTCAAGCGACGCGTCGCCGAGGTCGCCAATGCCGGTTCCACGCGGGCGGTGGAAAAGCAACACGCCAAAGGCAAGATGACCGCGCGCGAGCGGATCGCGCTGCTGCTCGACGAGGGCACCTTCATCGAGATGGACAAGTACGCGCGCCACCGCAGCAACCAGTTCGGTCAGGAAAAGCATCGACCCTATGGCGATGGTGTGGTCACCGGCTACGGCCAGGTCGACGGGCGCACGGTGGCTGTGTTCGCACAAGACTTCACCGTCTTCGGCGGGTCGCTGGGTGAGGTCTTCGGCGAGAAGATCGTCAAGGTCATGGATTTCGCCATGAAAGTCGGCTGTCCGGTCGTCGGGCTGAACGACTCCGGTGGCGCGCGCATTCAAGAAGGTGTCGTCTCGCTCGGCCTCTATGGCGAGATCTTCCTGCGCAATGTGCATGCGTCGGGCGTGATCCCGCAGATTTCGCTGATCATGGGGCCGTGCGCTGGCGGGGCGGTGTATTCGCCGGCGATCACGGACTTCACGGTCATGGTCGACCAGACCTCGCACATGTTCATCACCGGCCCCGATGTGATCAAGACGGTCACCGGCGAGGAAGTGGCCTTCGAGGACCTCGGTGGGGCGCGCACGCACAACACGAAGTCGGGCAATGCGCACTACATGGGGACCGACGAGACCGACGCCATCGACTATGTCAAGGCGTTGTTGTCCTATCTGCCCTCGAACAATCTCGAGGAGCCGCCCGCCTTCGACGTGGAGAACGATCTCGACCCGACCGACGAGGACCGCGAGCTCGACACGCTCATCCCGGACTCGGCGAATCAGCCCTATGACATGAAGATCGTCATCGAGCACGTCGTCGACGACGGAGAGTTCCTCGAGGTCCAGCCCCTGTTCGCGCCCAACATCTTGATCGGCTTCGGCCGGATCGACGGGCGCAGCGTGGGCATCGTCGCCAACCAGCCGATGCAGTTCGCCGGCACGCTCGACATCGACGCGTCCGAGAAAGCGGCGCGTTTTGTGCGAACGTGCGATGCCTTCAATGTGCCGGTGCTCACCTTTGTCGATGTGCCGGGGTTCCTGCCCGGGACCGACCAGGAGTGGAATGGCATCATTCGGCGCGGCGCCAAACTCATCTATGCGTATGCCGAGGCCACCGTTCCCAAGGTCACCGTCATCACGCGCAAGGCGTACGGCGGCGCCTATGACGTCATGGGATCCAAGCACCTCGGCGCCGATATCAACTTGGCCTGGCCGACCGGGCAGATCGCGGTGATGGGCGCGCAGGGCGCGGTGAACATTCTGTATCGCAAGGAGTTGGCCGACGTCGCCGCGCAGGGCGGAGATATGGTCGCCGCCCGCCAGGGCTTTGTGACCGAATACGAGGACACGCTGGCCAATCCCTATATCGCGGCGGAGCGGGGCTATATCGACACGGTGATCTCGCCCTCGAACACCCGGATGAATGTCACCCGGGCGTTGCGAGCGCTGCGCACCAAGCGGCAGACCCTGCCGCCCAAGAAGCACGGAAACATTCCGCTGTGAGCGCCGAGTCGCAAGGCCCTCCGCCCCGCGTCGTGCGCGTGGTCGCGGGCAACCCGACGCCCGAGGAGGTGGCGGTGCTCGTTGCTGTGCTGGCCGCTGCCGGCGGGGACGACGTGGCGCAGTCGCGGGGACC
>NZ_DAOQZV010000013.1:0-26157 GCF_035343835.1 Nostocoides sp.
GGCTGGTCCGGGTTTGGGCTCGGTCTTGCCCGAAACCCCGGCGGCGCGCGCCGCCCTGGGGTTGCCGACATTCGGCCGGCGCGACGCCGACCGCGTCTCGGTCGCCGCCGGTGCCGTGCTCGGGGCTGGCGCGATGGCATCGGTCGGTCTTGTCGGCCGCCTCGTCCGAGCCGGTCGAGGCGGCCGCTGATCCCTTTGCGCCGGGGTTCGGGGGCTCGACGACTGCCCCTAGACTGACGACATCATGGAATCCCCGTATGCCGCGCTGCGCGCTAGCGTCGCCACGCGCCTGCCCGAGCTTCTCGCCATCCGCCGGGACATTCACTCCCACCCGGAGTTGAGCTGGCAGGAACACCGCACCACGGCCGTGATCGAGCAGGTGCTCACCGAGGCCGGCATTTCCACCCGGCGCCTGCAGACCACCGGCCTGGTTGCCGACATCGGTGCGGGCAATCCCACCGTGCGGGTCGCCCTGCGCGCCGACATCGACGCCCTTCCCGTGCGCGAGCGCACCGGCCTGGACTGGGCCTCCGGCAGCCCCGGCACCTGCCACGCCTGCGGCCACGATGTGCACATCACCGCGCTGATCGGCGCCGGTCTGGCTCTCGCTGAGCAGGCCGGGAGCCTGGCCGCCGCTGGGGCAGCTGTCCGCCTGGTCTTCCAGCCGGCCGAGGAGTCCATCCCTGGTGGGGCCGAGCAGGTCATCGACGAGGGATATCTCGACGGGGTGACCGCGGCCTACGCCCTGCACTGCGACCCCAGCATCGATGTGGGCCAGGTGGGGTTGCGCGAGGGGGCGGTCACCGCGGCGGCCGACGGCATCCACATCAAGCTCACCGGCCGGGGCGGGCATACCTCGCGGCCGCACCTGACCGAGGACTTGACCTATGCCCTGGCGAAGGTGATCACCGAGGTGCCCGCGGTGCTCTCTCGCAAGGTGGACCCGCGCGCCGCGGCGCTGATCGTCTGGGGCCAGGTGCACGCCGGTGCGGCGGGCAATGTCATCCCCTCATCCGGTGAGGCGCAGGGCACCCTTCGCGTGCTCGACGCTGCCGTCTGGGCGGGCCTCGGGCCGATCCTGAAAGAGATCGTCGACGATGTCACCGCGCCCTATGGCGTGGGTGTCGAGTTCGTGCACACGCCCGGCGTGCCCCCGGTGGTCAACACCGCCGACGGCATCGCCGACCTGCGCGCGGCTGCCCAGCAGGTCGGGCTGACCCCCGTCCCGACGGCACAGTCCATGGGCGGCGAGGACTTCGCCTGGTTCCTGCACAAGGCGCCCGGCGCCATGGCCCGGCTCGGCACGCGGGCCCCCGGCGGGCGCACCTACGACCTTCACCAGGGCGACCTGATCGTCGACGAGGCAGCCATCCCGGCCGGCGCGACGCTGCTCGCGGCGACCGCGCTCGAGGCGATCGCACGGCATACGGCCGGGTCTCCGGTCGCGACTTCGTAACGGTTGCGCGCGTTCACTTATAGGTGTACGGGCCGGTAACCACGCCCGGCTAAGCTTCGCTATCGGTTGGCGCAGTGGCGCCTTCGCATCAAAGGAAGATAGGGAGAGCACCTTGCGTCAGATGATGAAGGTTGCCGCGGTGATGACGGCCAGCACCCTGGCCCTCGCCGCATGTGGAAGCAGCACCAGCAAGGAGTCGAGCACCACGAGTGCGTCGGGCGGGTCCTCGGCCTCCGCCAGCTCCAGCGAGACCACGTCCGCGAGCGCGCCCGCGGCCTCCGACGTCAAGGTCGGCATGGCCTTCGACGTGGGTGGGCGCGGCGACCAGTCGTTCAACGACGCCGCCGCTGCCGGCCTGGACAAGGCCAAGGCCGAGTTCGGGATGGAGACCAAGGAAGCCACTGCGGTCAACGACGAGAACGACGCCGCCCGCGAGGAGCGTCTCAACCAGCTCATCGACGCCGGCTACACCCACATCATTGCCGTCGGCTTCGCGTATGCCCCAGCGGTGGGCAACGTCGCCAAGGAGAACCCCGACGTCCACTTCGCGATCATCGACGACGCCTCCGAGGACTCCGAGGGCGCCAACGTCGCCCAGCTGACCTTCGCCGAGTACGAAGGATCCTACCTCGTCGGTGCGGCCGCCGCGCTGAAGAGCAAGACCAACCACATCGGCTTCGTCGGTGGTGTCAACGTCGGGCTGATCAACAAGTTCGAGGCCGGCTATATCGCAGGCGCGAAGGCGGTCAACAAGGACATCAAGATCGACTCGACCTACCTGACCCAGCCGCCGGACTACAGCGGCTTCGGTGACCCGGCCAAGGGCAAGACCGCCGCGGAGGGCATGTTCCAGGGTGGCGCGGATGTCGTCTACCACGCGGCCGGTGGCTCCGGTGGTGGCGTTTTCACCGCGGCCAAGGCGGCCAACGCGTGGGCGATCGGTGTCGACTCCGACCAGGCCCTGACGGCCGAGCAGGGCGTGCGCGATGTCATCCTGACCTCGATGCTCAAGAAGGTCGATGTCGCGGTCTACGACTACCTGAAGAAGGCCGTCGGCGGCGAGGAAGCAGCCGGCAATATCATCTACGACCTCAAGGCCGGCGGTGTCGGCTACTCCACCACCGGTGGGCATGTGGACGACATCAAGGCCAAGCTGGACGACTACTCGGCCAAGTTCATCTCCGGCGAGATCACGGTCCCGGACGCCTTCAAGTAGTCGCCACTGGCTCGGTGACCGCAAACGTTGCGGTCAGTCGGCCAAGGCTCAGTCCCGAGGCCCGGGTCACGCGGTAGCGTGCACCCGGGCCTCGGCCCTTTCTCTCCCGGGTCGCCAGCGGCGGTGGCCATGCGTCTGTGAAGGAGGTTCGCCATCACCGCGAACGCAACGATCTCGTCCCATGCGGGCGACCTGGCCGTAGAAGTCACCGGGATCACCAAACGCTTCCCGGGCGTCGTCGCCAACAAGGACATCGCCTTTCAGGTGCGCCGCGGCACCGTGCACGCCCTCGTCGGCGAGAACGGCGCGGGCAAGTCGACCCTGATGAAGATCCTCTACGGCGTGCAGCGACAGGACGAGGGCACCATCAAGATCAACGGGCAGGAGGTCAATCTCCACAGCCCGTCCGATGCGATCAAGGCCGGAATCGGCATGGTCTTCCAGCATTTCATGCTCGCCGACAATCTCACCGTTCTCGAGAACGTCGTCCTCGGCGCCGAAAACCTCCACGGCATCGGCGGCAACGCCCGGCGCGAGATCACGCGGATCGCGCAGGAATACGGCCTCTATGTCGACCCCGACGATCTGGTCGCCGACCTCGGGGTCGGGGACCGGCAGCGGGTGGAGATCCTCAAGGTCCTCTATCGCGGCGCCAAGATTCTCATCCTGGACGAGCCGACCGCCGTGCTCGTCCCCCAGGAGGTCGACGAGCTGTTCGACAACCTGCGTGAACTGAAGGCCGAAGGGCTGACCGTGCTCTTCATCTCGCACAAGCTCGATGAGGTCTTGTCGGTCGCCGACGACATCACCGTCATCCGGCGCGGTACCACCGTCGCCTCGGTCGACCCAAAGACCGTCAACGCCCGCCAGCTCGCCGAGCTGATGGTGGGCTCCGAGCTGCCCACGCCCGCCACCAGCGAATCAACGGTCACCGACCGCGTGGTGCTACGGCTGCGCGACCTGACCCTCGCCGGGGAATCCCGCGATCTGCTCAGGGATATCGACCTCGACATCCACGCCGGCGAGATCGTCGGCATTGCCGGCGTCGAGGGCAACGGGCAGGCCGAGTTGGTCGAGGTCATCATGGGCATGCGCGAGCCCACGGCCGGTCTGGTCTTCCTCGGTGACACCGACATCTCCGACTGGGGGGTGCGCCAGATCCGCGAGGCCGGGGTCGGCTATATCCCCGAGGACCGGCACCGGCACGGGCTACTGCTCGAGGCGCCCTTGTGGGAGAACCGGATTCTCGGCCACCAGACCGAAAGCCCGAATGTCAAGGGCGCGTTGATCGACGCCCGAGGAGCCAAGCAGGACACCCAACGCATCGTGCGCGAGTATGACGTGCGCACCCCCTCGATCTTCGTCACGGCCGGCTCGCTCTCCGGCGGCAACCAGCAAAAGCTGATCGTCGGCCGCGAGATGAGCCACAACCCCAAGGTGCTCATCGCCTCCCACCCGACCCGCGGCGTCGACGTCGGTGCCCAGGCCGCGATCTGGGACCTGATCCGCGCCGCCCGGCGCGACGGGCTCGGGGTGCTGTTGATCAGCGCCGACCTCGATGAACTGATCGGGCTGTCCGACACTATCCGGGTCCTCTTGCGCGGCAAGTTGACGGGCGAATTCGACCCCGATTCGGTCACCAGCCAGGACCTCGGCTCGGCCATGACCGGTGCGGCTGCCGACACCCCCCAGGATTCCCCCGCGGACCGGCCCGCCGAGCAGCGCAAGGAGCAGGACCGATGAAGAGGCTCGATGTCCGCCGGATCCTGTTGTCGGTCGGCGCGCCGATCGCCGCGCTTCTGGTCGCCGTGATCCTGACGTCCCTCGTGCTCTTCGCGCTCGGCGACCCCGTGCGCGATGTGTGGATCACCATGCTCAGCAAGCCGAAGCCGCGTCAGATCACCAATATCGTCAACGGCGCCATCGTCCTCTACCTCTCGGCGATCGCCGTCGCCGTCGGCTTCCGGATGAATCTGTTCAATATCGGTGTCGACGGCCAATACCGCGTGGCGGCCTTCGCGGGTGCCGTGTTCGCCGGCCAGGCGTGGTTCCCCGGAATCCTCAACGTCCTGGTCACGATCGTCGTCGCGATGGTGGCGGGCGGGCTGTGGGCGAGCATCGCCGCATACCTCAAGGTCAAGCGCGGGGTCAGCGAAGTGATCTCGACGATCATGCTCAACGCGATCGCCACCGGCGTCGTGCAGTGGATGTTGCTCAAGGTCGCCGTGCGGACCAAGGGCTCGAATGCGATCGGCACCAAGACCATCCCCGAGTCCTCCCAGCTGGAGGGCTGGAAGTTGATCCCGGGCGCGACCAACCGGGTCTACTCGATGCTGCTGCTGGCAATCATCGTCGGCTTCCTCTATTGGTTCGTGCTGGGCAAGACGCGCTTCGGTTTCGACCTGCGGGCGACCGGTCGGTCGGAGTCCGCGGCCGTGGCCAGCGGGGTCAACGTCCAGCGAATGGTGATGACCTCGATGATCGCCTCGGGCGCCCTCGCCGGCCTGGTCGGGATGCCCTTGCTCTTCGGTCAAGACCACTCGTATGGCACGACCTTCCAAGCAGGCCTTGGCTTCGCCGGCATCGGCATCGCCCTGCTCGGCCGCAACAACGCGATCGGCATCGCCTTTGCCGCCTTGCTGTGGAGCTACCTCGACACCCAGAGCAATGGCCTGCAGATCCGGGCCGGGGTCGCCCCCGAACTGGTCAACATCATCCAGGGCATCATCTTGTTCGCCATCGTCATCGCCTATGAAGGCGTGCGCCGACTCGATATCCGGCTCGAACAGGCCAAGGTCGCCCGCGAACTGGCCGCGACGCGCGGCCGTCCGGTGGAAGGAGCCGTGGCATGAGCGCCCCGACGACGCATCGCACGAGCGCGGTCGAACACGACGCCGAGCGCAAGGTCGATGTGCGCAAATGGGCGCTGATCATCATCGGCTCCATCCTGTTGATCTCCCTGCTGCGGGTGATCACCGGCGCCAATGACCTTGACTCCTCCGGAGCCGTAGCCGCCGCCTTCGGTCTGGCCGTCCCGATCGCGCTCGCCGGTCTTGGTGGCCTGTGGTCGGAGCGGGCCGGTGTCGTCAACATCGGCCTCGAAGGCATGATGATCCTGGGCACCTGGTCTGCGGCCTTCTTCGCCTACCACATGGGCCCGTGGATGGGCATCCTCGGGGGTGCCCTCGGTGGCCTGGTGGGTGGCCTGATCCACGCCATCGCCACTGTCTATTTCGGCGTCGACCACATCGTCTCCGGTGTCGCGCTCAACGTCATGGGCGTCGGGGCGGCGAAGTATCTCGCCTCGCGCTTCTTCTCCGACCTGCCCGGCGGCGGCCCGACCCAGTCGCCGCCGCTGGATCAGCCACCGAACCTCTCGGTGCCCTATATCGGCGATCCGCTGCTGACCTTGGAGCGCAAGCACATCTTTGTCGTCTCCGATCTGGCGGGCATCGTGCGCGGCCTGACCACCGGGGTCTCGGTGCTGACGATCCTGGCGATCGCGCTCTTCGCCCTGACCTACTGGGTGCTCTGGCGCACCGCCTTCGGTCTGCGCCTGCGGTCGGTCGGTGAGTCACCCGCGGCAGCCGAGTCACTCGGTGTCAACGTCTATCGCTACAAGTTCATCGGCGTGCTCGTCTCTGGTGCGTTGGCGGGCCTCGGTGGCGCCTTCTTGTCACTGGTCGCCTCCAACCTCTACCGGGACGGGCAGACCGGGGGGCGCGGCTTCATCGGCCTCGCCGCGATGATCTTCGGTAACTGGCGACCTGGCGGCCTGCTGGCCGGCTCGGCGCTCTTCGGCTACACCGATGCGATCCGGCTGCGTGCGGGTGGGGCGAGTGTCCACGCCTTCCTCCTGGCCTTTGCCGTGCTCTTACTGCTGGTGGGGGTCTATCAGATCGTCAAGCGATCGGCATACGTCCAAGGTGGCTTCGCTATCGTCGTGGCCGCGCTGACCGCGTGGTGGTACTTCACCACCGACACCGTCGCAGCCGAGCTTGCCGGCACCGCGCCCTATGTCACCACCTTGCTGGTCCTGGCCTTCGCCTCGCAGCGTCTGCGGATGCCGGCCGCGGATGGCCAGATCTATCGCAAGGGCAGCGGACACTAACCCACCCCACGAAGTTTCCGCTCGTGCCTCGCTCCATACTTCGCGGGGACCCCGAGCGCGCATCCCACACACAGATCAGGAGACGCGGATGTCGCCCGCAGACATCGACTGGGAGGCGCTGCGAGTTGCGGCGGTGGCCGCGATGGAGCGTGCGTACTGCCCGTATTCGCGCTTCCCGGTCGGCGTCGCCGGCATCACCACCGACGGCCGGACGTATGCCGGCTGCAATGTCGAGAACGCGGCATACGGGGTCGCGCTGTGCGCGGAGTGCGGGCTGGTCTCCGCGCTGCACATGGGCGGGGGCGGGACGTTCGCGGCTGTCTATTGCGTCGGCGCGGACGGCCAGGCCCTGATGCCCTGCGGCCGTTGCCGGCAACTGCTGTGGGAGAACGGCGGCGCCGACTGCCTGCTGATGACCCCCGAGGGCGTTCTGACGATGCGTGACGTGCTGCCTCAGGCCTTCGGGCCGGAGGAATTGGAGCGGCTGGCGGGCCGCTGAGTCCATGGGCGAGCACCGGTCCGGGGGCCCGCGGGCGTGGCTCGAGATCGCGCTCGTGCTGGCCGCCGCCCGGCACGCGTTTTCAGGCTGTCATGCTTCGGCGCTCGACGTAGCCTCTGGTTGACGACGCGCGTGGGAGCGCTGCCGATCGTGGTGTGGCGGGCGGCAGAACGCCCCACAAGCGCACAGCGTGGCGGTCAGATGAGGTCGAAGGCGCGCGCCAGTGCTGTCGTGAGCGCGTGCTCGTCGTCCTCGTCGAGGAAGCCGATCAGCCGACCAACAGCCACTGCCGGGATGGTCGCGACATTGTCAACGCTCGCTACGCAATCGTGGTCGAGCCCGTTGCGTCGGCCGAGCGGCACTTCGGAGACGAGGCCGCGAATCGTGCTGGTGATGGGTGCGACCGTCCACTTGCTCAGGAGCGGGCGCGCCGAATCCCGGGTCAGGACGATCGCTGGGCGAGCCTTGTCGAGGTGGACGACGTGAATGGCGTGCATCAATCGACCTGGGGGTACTTGCCGACCATCCAGTCGGCGAGGGCGTCAAGGTCGGCATCCGAAGCGCTCCGTCGCAGGACCGTCGCCTCCTCCGCATAGAGACTGCGTCGCAACTCACGCTCGAGCGCCGACTCAACCACCTGAGCTCGCGATTTCGCCCGACCCGATTTCACGAGCGCATCGACGCCGGCGACGAGTTCCTCATCCAGCCGAACCGTAATCTGAATCGACATGCGAAAAGCATACCAATCCGGGATTCGTCACGGCAGGTAGTAGTCACGACGTCGGCCGAGTCGAGCCTGCCGAAGGTTCTGCCATGATGCCGGGATGAGCGAAGCCTTCGATGCCGTCGATGTCATCACCGCCAAGCGCGACAAGCGCGAGCTGACCGACCCACAGATCCAGTGGGTCATCGACGCCTACACCCGGGGGACGGTGGCCGACGAGCAGATGTCGGCCCTGGCCATGGCCGTCCTGCTCAACGGGATGAACCGGCGCGAGATCGCCACCTGGACGGCGGCCATGATCGCCAGCGGGGATCGCATGGACTTCTCCGGCCTGTCGCGCCCGACCGCTGACAAACACTCGACCGGCGGGGTGGGCGACAAGATCACCCTCCCGCTCGCTCCGCTCGTCGCCGTCTTCGGCGTCGCCGTTCCGCAACTGTCGGGGCGGGGGCTCGGCCACACCGGCGGCACGCTGGACAAGCTGGAGTCCGTGGCGGGCTGGCGGGCCGACCTGTCGAACGAGGCCATGCTCGCGCAGCTCGAGGAGGTCGGCGCCGTCATCTGCGCCGCCGGCTCCGGGCTCGCCCCCGCCGACAAGAAGCTCTACGCGCTGCGCGATGTCACCGGCACCGTCGAGGCTATCCCGCTGATCGCCTCCTCAATCATGAGCAAGAAGATCGCCGAAGGCACCGGGGCGTTGGTGCTCGATGTCAAGGTCGGCTCCGGCGCGTTCATGAAGAATGTCGAGGACGCGCGGGAGTTGGCGCGCACGATGGTCGACCTGGGCGCGGACGCGGGCGTCAAAACCGTTGCCCTGCTGACGGATATGTCCACCCCGCTGGGCCTGACCGCGGGCAACGCCCTGGAGGTGCGTGAGTCCGTCGAGGTGCTCGCCGGCGGCGGTCCGGCGGATGTCGTCGAACTGACGGTGCGCCTGGCCGAGGAGATGCTCGACGCGGCGGGCCGCGGCGGCCAGGACGTGCGCGCGGCGTTGACCGACGGCCGGGCGATGGATGCCTGGCGCGCGATGATCGCCGCGCAGGGCGGCGATCCGGACGCCACTCTCCCGGTGGCCCGCGAGACCCACGTCGTCAACGCTTCGGCCGACGGCATGCTCACCACCCTCGATGCGTATGCCGTTGGCGTCGCCGCGTGGCGGCTGGGTGCCGGGCGGGCCCGCAAGGAAGACCCGGTCCAGGCGGGTGCGGGGATCGAGATGCACGCCAAGCCGGGGGATGAGGTGCGCGCAGGCGAGCCGCTGTTGACGCTGCATACGGACACTCCGGAGCGTTTCGAGCGGGCGCTGGCCGCTCTTGAGGGCGGTATCGAGATCGGCGCGGCCGCGGGTGAGCGGCCGGAGTTGATCATCGACCGGATCGCCTGAGCGCGGCTGCCGACTACGGCGACGCGCAGCCCTAGTCTGTGCGGATGGAACTGCGGCCCGACATTGCTGCGGCCCCGAAGGTGCTGCTGCACGACCACCTCGACGGCGGCGTACGCCCGCAGACGGTCATCGAACTGGCCGACGCGATCGGGTATGACGCCCTGCCGGCGAGGTCCGAGGCGGAGTTGGGCGAGTGGTTCCGGACCAGCGCCGACTCCGGTTCGCTCGAGCGCTACCTGGAGACTTTCGCCCACACCGTCGCGGTCATGCAGACGACCGACGGGCTTTTCCGGATCGCCATGGAGTGCGCGCTCGACCTCGCCGCCGACGGCGTGGTGTATGCCGAGTCCCGCTTCGCGCCGGAGCTGCACCTCGAGGGCGACCTGAGCCTCGAAGAGGTCGTCGAGACGGTCAACGCCGGCTTCCGCGCGGGCGAGGTGCTCGCTGCCGAGCAGGGCAAGCCCATCCGGATGGCCGCCTTGCTGACGGCGATGCGGCACGCCGCCAAATCCCGCGAGATCGCCGAGCTGGCGGTGCGCTATCGCGACCTCGGTGTGGCGGGTTTCGACATCGCCGGCGCCGAGGCCGGGTACCCGCCCTCGCGCCATTTGGACGCCTTCGAATACCTCCAGCGCGAGAATGCCCACTTCACCATCCACGCCGGTGAGGGCTTCGGCCTGCCGAGCATCTGGGAGGCGATCCAGTGGTGCGGAGCCGACCGCCTCGGGCATGGCGTGCGGATCGTCGACGATATCGACGTCACGGGTGAGCGTCCGGTGCTCGGGCGGCTCGCGGCATACGTGCGGGACTCGCGGATCCCGCTGGAGATGTGCCCGACCTCTAACCTGCAGACCGGTGCGGCCGTGTCCTACGCCGAGCACCCGGTCACGCTGCTGAAAGACCTGCGCTTCCGGGTCACGATCAACACCGACAACCGGCTGATGTCGCACACCACCCTTGGCGCCGAGATGCAGCATCTGGTCGAGGAGGCTGGCTGGTCGCTGGCCGATCTGCGCTGGGCGACCATCAATGCGATGAAGTCCGCCTTCATCCCCTTCGACGAGCGGTTGGCGCTGATCGACGAGGTCATCAAGCCCGGGTATCACGCGCTCGGTGTGGGCTGATCCGCCGCCTGGGAGATCCGTGTCCGGAACCTCTCGCACCTGAGGCTACCGTGAGGTAAGTTCTGAGGGTACTCGCAGTACTCGATACCTGCGGAGGCCGCTATCTCCCGTCCCACGCAGCGTATGACCGCGCGTCTTTCGGCCGCTGCGGCGATTCTGGCCGGGGCAATCGCCGTGCCGATGGCGGCGCCCGCCAACGCGTGGACCGCCGATGTGATCGCCAACGTCGACCTGACCTCGACGATCAAGAAGCTCAACCAGACCACGACCTTCCCGCGCGGTCAGTTCACCGGGGTCCTCGACAGCGACGCACGCACCATCGTCGGCAAAACGGCGATCCCGCCGGCTACCTCCCAACTCAAGATCGGCAGCCTCCCGCTCGCGGATGTGACCATCAAGATCATCCCGCAGGGCACGTCGCGCACCGACATCAGCTTCGACGGCTGGGACTGGGCGCTGCACACCACCCAGACGGTCGGCCTGCAGATCGTCAGCCTCAAGCCGCCCGGCATGCCGATCAATATGGTGGGCAACTACGGCAAGTCCACGCCTTCACCCAGACGCTCGACGGTCGCTTCCCCACCACGGGGACCGGCCCGGGGACGTCCGACGACTATTGGGAGACGGGCACCTATACGATCCCGAGGTTCAGCAACTGCGGCTTCCTCACCACCGACATCATCAATCTGGCCATCCCCGGCCCCGGCAACACGGCGAGCGTGCACTTCACGCGCTGACGCGCCACCGATCCGCGGCGGTCGCGGGCCGAATCCTCGCGGGTGGTCTTCGCGGTGCGGGCGACCGAGCCCGCATACGCTGCATCAGTGACCGTTCCCGAGCGCCCCGTCTCACCCAACGCCCGGCGCACGCTGCTGTTGGTCACATGGGTCTTCGCGCTCGGCGTGCTCGTGATGATTCCGTGGTCGGCCTGGCTGGCCTGGTCCCTGCCGGAGCGCAGCCTCGCGGTCAACTATGACCTGGCCTGGGCGGGGTTCGACGTCCTCCTCACCCTCGTGCTCGCGGCCGTGGCCATCTCTGCCTGGCGTGGCGGCCGGTGGCTGCCGCCGTTGGCGTCGGCGACCGCCTCCCTGCTGGTGGTGGACGCGTGGTTCGACGTCGTCACCAGCCACGGCCGCGGCGAACGCTGGGAGGCGCTGCTCCGCGCGGCATTCATCGAGTTGCCGCTCGCGGTGGCCTGCATCTGGCTGACGCTGCACAGCCAGGCCATCAACGAGTCCCGGCTGCGGGCCCGGACCCGCAACCTGTCGTAATAGCTGGGGGTCAGTCCGAACTGGAGGAGGATCCGCCGTCCGAGCTCGTTGACCCGGAGTCTAAGGATGCGCCCGCGTCGAAGGTCGGCATCGGCTCGGTGGGTGGGGCGCTCGGCAGTGACGGATCGGGCCTCGTGGTGTCCGGCGATGGGGTGTGGGCCCACACCGGACCCGCCGGCGGATAGGGCTCGCCCGGTGCGGTGGACGTGGGATAGGCCGGTGGTGCCGGCGGGTACTCGGTGCTCATCGGTGCGCTGGGATAGGAGGTCACGCCACCGGCCACGGCGACCAGGCCGACGTAGTGCGCACCGGTTGCCGGCGGCGCTCCAGCGGACGACGGTGTCTGCTGATAGGCGGGGCCACCGGCATACGGGTAGCCCGCGGCGGCCTGCGCGGGGACGCCCTCGCGTCGGCGAGCGTCGAGATACATGATCGTCACATAGACCTGGCTGAACGCCTGATAGAGGAGGTTGACCGCGACGGCGAGCAGGCCAGCGATGATCAGCGTCACGCTGAAGCCCGCCAGGTTGACGGTGCCGTCGCTGCGGGTCAGGCCAGCCATCGGCGCCACCATGAGCCCTTGGCTCAGGAGCGAGACCGGAATGCCGATCAGGTAGAGCATCAGCAGTCGCCCGAAGGTGGGCCACCAGAACCCGCGGCTCAGGCTCCACGAGCGGCGGATCGCGGCAACCGGATCGGCCTTTTCGATGGCCATGGTTTGCAGGCAGTAGATGAACTTCACGCTCAGGAAGGTCATCAACGGGAAGGCGGCGATGAAGGCGAGGAGGGCAACGATCCCGGCGACATTGCTGTCCACATTGGCCGAGGCGAAGGCGGCGAAGCCCACCAGGAAAACGACGACCAAGAAGGCCACCGAGATCAGCAACCCGAAGACGATCAGCCGCCAGACGATCCCGCTCGCCTCCCGCCACAACTGGCCGGTGGTGGGCCGCTCGCCTAGCGCGATGCGATACGCGCCGATGGTGACCGCGCCGTAGGTGCGAAGAAGCACGTAGACCGCGAACAAGAAGAGCAGGAACCCGGCGAGCATGGCGATCGCGACCACCGCGCCACCGCTGCCGTTGGTGGCTCGGGTGCCGCCCACCGCCAGCAGGAAGAGCGCGAGCGCCGGGACCGCGATCACGGCGCAGGCGAGGAGCGGCATCCCGATGAAGGTCTTTGGGGAGCGCATCAGGGTGCGGAAGGCCCCGCCGATAATGTCGCCGACGGCGAGCAGCCGGACGGGCACGGTCGGCTCGCCGCGCGCGGGCGCGTCGGAAGACACTGGGGTAGTCGTCATGGGTGTTGGATCCTCCTGGGCAGGGGGACGGTTCCCCCGGGCGCGGGCTCAATCGTAGGTTGACCGGTCGGATCAGCCGCGCGTCAGGCTCCGCTCAACTTCGCGGGCTGTCGCAGGAGCTGCCCCGAGCCGCTGCGCTCGTGCGACCACGCGGGGCTCTCGGCGCATCAGTTCGACGCCCCGGCGCGCGAGCAGGAGTGGGGGTTTGCGCCGCTCCTTCAGATCCCGCGCGAACCGGCGGACCGCCGTCAGAACCGGTTGATTGCGCACGCACCAGGCGCTGTGCAGGAGGCCGGACTCGCGCAGCGGGCTGACGAGTTCCGCCGCAAAGATCCCCTCTGCGAGGATGAGATCGGTTGGGCGGCATGTGGTTTCGCTCTGACCCACGGTCCGGCTCTGGCCGAGGTCGTAGATCGGTGTCTGGGTCACCCCGCTGTCCACGAGCTCGGCGAGGGCCGCTGCCGCCGCGTCGCGATTCCAACTGTCGGAGTGATCCCAGTCGACGGCGCCGCCGAGCGCGGCGCTGTGCGGCAGCCGGGGGTCGTCGTGGTCGCGATAGAAGTCGTCCAGTCGCACGATGGGCCAGCCGTATGCCGTGTGCAACTTTCCCGCCAGCCGCGACTTCCCGGCTCCGGACGGCCCTGACAACAACACCACGCGGGCCCGAAGATCGCCACTCGTCACTGCGGGCCTATCGTCCCTTGGGGTGCCAGACGGTCTTGGTCTCCAGGAAGGCCTCGAGGCGCTGCAGGCCGGGGACGATCGTGAAGTCCGGCTCGACCGCGCCGGATGCGCCCATCGCCGGACGGACCACGCGCTTGAGGTTGTCGGCGGACGCGCGCTCGAGCTCGGCCCAGTCGATCTCGGTGTCCGCCACGCCGGTCAGGTCGATGGCATTGACATCGCGGTGCGACGCCAGCCAGGGCGCCATCTCTGCCGGATTGCCGGTGATCAGATTGATGACCCCGCCCGGCACGTCGGACGTGGCGAGTGCCTCGGCGAGGGTGATGGCCGGGATGGGCCGCTCGTAGCTGGTCAAGACCACCGCGGTGTTGCCCGACACCACGATCGGCGCGATTACGCTCACCAGCCCGAGTAGCGAACTACGTTGTGGCGCAAGGGCGGCCACGACCCCGGTGGGCTCGGAGGCGGAAATATTGAAGAACGGTCCGGTCACCGGGTTAAGACCACCGAGCACCTGCTGGAATTTGTCGGCCCACCCGGCATACCAGACCCACCGGTCGATCGCCGTGTCGACGATGGCGCTCGCGCGCGCCGCTGTCAGTCCCTCGGCGGCACGCACCTCCTCGACGAACTGGGACTTGCGCGACTCCATGACCTCGGCGACGCGATAGAGCACCTGACCGCGGTTGTATGCGGTGGCTCCCGACCAACCGGCCACTGCGCTTCGCGCCTTGACGACCGCATCACGGGCGTCCTTACGGGACCCGAGCGCCGCGTTGGCGAGGAAACGGCCCTTGCTGTCGCTCACCTCATACGACCGCCCGGACTCACTGCGCGGGAAGGCGCCGCCGATGTAGAGCTTGTAGGTCTTCTTGACCTCCACCCGGCTCATACAGCCTCTCCTGTCGTGACATAGGCGGCCAGCCCGTGGCGCCCGCCCTCGCGGCCGTATCCGGATTCTTTGTATCCGCCGAAGGGACTCGTCGGATCGAACTTGTTGAAGGTATTGGCCCACACCACGCCGGCCCGCAGCTGGTCGGCCATCCACAGAATCCGCGACCCCTTCTCGGTCCAGATCCCCGCCGACAGCCCGTATGGCGTGTTGTTGGCCTTGGCGACCGCCTCACCGGGGGTACGGAAGGTCAGCACCGAGAGCACCGGCCCGAAGATCTCCTCCTGCGCGATTCGGTGGGTCTGGGTCACACCGGTGAAAACCGTTGGACGGAACCAGAATCCATTCTTCGGCAGCGGGCAGCCGTTGTCCCAGCGGGTCGCGCCCTCGGCCTCGCCGGCCGCGCTCAGCTCGGCGATCCGGTCGAGTTGGCGGCGGCTGTTGATCGCGCCCACGTCGGTGTTCTTGTCCATCGGGTCGCCGACCCGCAGGGTTGCCAGCCGGGCCTTGAGCTTGCGCTCGACCTCGTCGGCGATCGACTCCTGGACGAGCAATCGGCTTCCGGCGCAACAGACTTGGCCTTGATTGAAGAAGATCCCGTTGACGATGCCCTCGATGGCCTGGTCGACCGGCGCGTCGTCGAAGATTATGTTGGCCGCCTTGCCACCGAGTTCCAGGGTGGCCTTCTTGCGGGTGCCGGCGATCGAACGCGCAATCATCTTGCCCACGCCGGTCGAGCCGGTAAAGGCAATCTTGTCGATGCCAGGATGGTCGACGATCGCCTGGCCGGTCGCACCCGCTCCGGTGACGATATTGACGACACCGGGCGGCAAATCGGCCTGCTGGCAGAGTTCGGCAAAGAGCAGCGCCGTCAGGGGCGTGGTCTCGGCCGGCTTGAGCACCACGGTGTTGCCCGTCGCGAGCGCGGGGGCGATCTTCCACGCGAGCATGAGCAGCGGGAAGTTCCACGGAATCACTTGCCCCACAACGCCATGCGGACGAGCACCGGCGGCCAGGCCGGCATACGCCAATTTGTCCGCCCACCCGGCGTGGTAGAAGAAGTGCGCGGCCGCAATGGGGACGTCGACATCGCGGCTTTCGCGGATCGGTTTGCCATTGTCAAGGGTCTCCAGCACCGCGAACTCGCGGCTGCGTTCCTGCAGCAGACGCGCGATCCGAAAGAGATACTTCCCCCGGTCGGTGCCGCTCATCGTCGACCAGACCCGCGTGTATGCCGCCCGCGCGGCCTTGACCGCGGCATCCACATCGGCCTCGCTCGCCTCGGCGATATCGGCCAGGACTTCTTCGGTCGCGGGGTTGATGGTCTTGAACGGCGTCCCCGTGGCCTCGACGAATTTGCCGTTGATGAACAACCCGTAGCTGCTCTTGATGTCGACAACCGCGCGGGATTCCGGCGCGGGGGCGTACTCGAATTTGGGCATGTCAGTCGTCCTCAGTAGGCCGTGCTCGGGGAGTCATCGGCGACGTAGTCGTTGCCCGAGTAGGCCCCGGTCCTTAGCCGTTGGCGTTGCAGGAGTAGGTCGTTGAGCAAACTGGAGGCACCGAAGCGGAACCAGTGGTTATCGAGCCAGTCCTCGCCCGCGACCTCGTTGACGGCGACGAGGAACTTCAGGGCATCCTTGCTGGTGCGGATCCCGCCGGCCGGCTTGACCCCGACCATCTCCCCGGTCAGGGCGCGCCAGTCGCGCACCGCCTCGAGCATGATGAGCGTCACGGGCAAGGTGGCAGCGGGGGAGATCTTGCCGGTGCTGGTCTTGATGAAGTCCCCGCCCGCGAGCATCGAGAGCCAGGAGGCGCGCCGGACATTGTCATAGGTGACCAGTTCGCCGGTCTCCATGATCACTTTCAGGCGAGCCGCGCCGCATGCGGCCTTGACCTGGGCGATCTGGTCGAAGACGAGGAGGTAGTCGCCGGCGAGGAAGGCGCCGCGGTCGATGACCATGTCGATCTCGTCGGCGCCAGCGGCCACCGCGTCGGCGGTGTCGGCGAGTTTCACGGCCATACTGGCTCGGCCACTAGGGAAGGCGGTCGCGACGGCGGCAACCTTGACGCCGCTGCCGACGAGGGTGTCCTTGGCGATCGCCACCATGTCGCCGTAGACGCAGACGGCGGCCGGGGACGGCGTGCTCGGATCGCTCGGATCGGGCACGAGCGCCTTGGTGGCCAGACCGCGCACCTTGCCCGGAGTGTCCGCACCCTCGAGGGTGGTCAGGTCGATCATCGAGATGGCCGTGTCGATGGCCCAGGCCTTGCTGGCCGCCTTGATCGAGCGGCTGCCGAGGCTCGCGGCCCGGGCCTCACAGCCGACCTGATCGACGCCCGGCAGCCCGTGCAGCCAGGTGGTCAGGGCAGAGTTGGTCAGACGGCTCACGCCGAGCAGGTCGCGGGCTCGGGCGGTGGCGTCGACGGCGGTGTCGGGCGCAAGGGAACTCACTGATCAAGTGTACGGGCGGGTAGGGCCAATGCGTGTGCTCCACGGCGCGCGTGCGGGCGGATGCGCGGGCGAGTGGGCACTATCGGGTGTGCGGTTGCGAGTTCTTCGCGGGTGGGTTTAGTTTCGCGCTTAGCCCGTCAAATCTGGTGTGTCCCAAGGTCACACCGGTGCCGGTGTCATCGAGGGGGATGCATGAGCGAATCCGTCGACCTACGTCAGGCCGAGTCCCGTCCGCCTGCGACGGAACCCAAGGGCAAGGATCCACTCGTCGGTCAGGGCATGTTTGTCCTGTTCGTCGTGCTGGTTGCCTGCTTCACCGCGTGGGGCGTCGCCGCCGACCTGACGACGCCCATGGTCGCGGGCTTCAAACGCATCTTCGAGATGAGCACCTTCCAGGCCTCGTTGGTGCAACTGGCCTATTTCGGTGCCTACTTCCTGCTGGCGATACCGGCCGCCTTCATCAACCAGAAGTGGGGCTATAAGACGGGCCTGCTCTGCGGGCTCGGGCTCGCGGCGATCGGCGCCTTCGGCTTCTATCCGGCGAGCAAGATCATGACCTATGAGGCTTTCCTTGTCGCGCTCTTCGCCATGGCTGCGGGTTGCTCGATCCTGGAGACGTCGGCCAACCCGTATGTCATCGCGCTCGGCCCGGAGTCGACCGCGACCCGTCGGCTGAACTTCGCCCAGGCGTTCAACCCGCTGGGAACCAACATCGGCGTCCTGCTGGCGGCCACACTCATCCTGCCCAAGCTCGAGGACAACCCGGTCGACCTCTCCGCGCTGAGCCCGGAGCAACTGCATACGATCCGGGCCGGTCAACTTGGCGCGGTGATGGGCCCCTACCTCGGGCTCGCGCTCGTACTGGTAACGATCTGGGTGACGATCGCCTTCCAGAAGTCGCCGCCGATTAGGGAGGAGTTTGCGGACGAAGGTGAACTATCCGCGGATCAGTCGATCGCGAAGGTTCTGTGGTCGCGCAAGCGCTATCGCTTCGGGGTGATTGCGCAATTCTTCAATGTCGCCGCGCAGGTGTGTTGCTGGACGTACATCATCCAGTACGCCCAGCAGGCCATCAACGGCAGCTTGGCTCTCGGCGGTTATCTCCTGCAGATCAGCCTCCTGATCTTCCTCGCCTCGCGCTTCTTCATGACCTGGCTGATCGGCCGCGTTCGGGCGACCAAGGTTCTCGCGGCACTGGGATTCTTGGCCGTCCTGCTCTGCGTGTTCGCGATGATCTCGCCGAATATGGCGGGCGTCGTGGCCGTGGTGGCGATTTCCTTCTGCCTCTCGCTGATGTTCCCAACGATCTATGGCGTCGCCTTGCAAGGGCTTGGCCCGGCCACGAAGTTCGGTGCCGCTGGGCTGGTCATGGCCATCGTCGGCGGCGCCATCATGCCGCTGGTTCAGGGCATCCTCATCGACAAGACCAGCGCCGCCTTCTCCTTCATTGTCCCGGCCGCCTGCTTCGCGGTGGTCGCCCTGTATGCCGTCTACGACCTCAGGGCGCCCGGCGGCTCCGCCGTCCTCGCCTCGGAAGCGTGAGTGCCATGCGTCGATCGACCCGCCTGTTGCCCCTCGCCCTCGTCGCGTCCGTCGCGCTCGCCGGATGCTCCGGCAAGGAGACCAGCGCGACTCAGGCCACCGACAAGCTCGAGGTGATGTCCTGGTGGACCTCCGCCTCCGAAGCGCCTGCCTTCAAAGTCCTCACCGACGCGTATGCCGCGGCCAACTCCGGCGTCCAGGTCACCAACGCCTCGGTCACCGGCGGCGCCGGCGCGAATGCTCGAGTGGAGTTGGCCAAGCGGCTCGCGGCCGGCAATCCCCCCGACGTGTGGCAGACCTTTGCGGGCGCAGCGACCGAGGCCTTCGCCTCCACCAAGACGATCCGCGACGTCAGCTCGGTCTTTGCCACCGGCGGGATCAAGGAGGCCATGCAGCCGACCATCCTCGACTGGGTGACGGTCGACGGCAAGCCGTATGCGATGCCCACCGGCGCCCACCGCCAAAACGTCCTCTTCTTCAACAAGGCGGTCCTGGACTCCGCCGGAGTTTCTGCGCCCGCCGCGGCGTATACCACCAAGGCCTTCCTCGCCGATCTGGAGAAGCTCAAGGCCAAAGGCGCGACACCGCTGTGCATGGGCGGCAAAGACGCCTTCACCACCGGCGAACTCTTCGAGAACATCCTGCTCGGGACCGCCGGCCCCAAGGCGTGGGGGCAGATCCAGGACGACAAATTCGATTGGAACGGCACGGCGGCCAAGGCGGCCTTTGCGGGCCTGGACAAAGTCTTGTCCTATGCCGATACCGCCTCCGACAGCCAGTCCTGGGACCAGGCGGCGGGCAAGCTCGCCAAGGGCGAGTGTGGCTTCCTGACGATGAACGACTCCGGCTACGGCGAGATCGTCAAGGCCGGCGGCACCGACACCACGGTCGGCGAAGTCGCCTACCCCGGCACCGATGGCAGCTATCTCGCGGTCGTCGACGTCTTCGTCGCGGGCACGACCGCGCCGAACGCCAAGAACGCCCTGGCCTTCCTTGCCACGCTCGCCGATCCGGCAACCTCGGTGAAGTTCAGTGCGATCAAGGGGTCGGTGCCGGTCCTGAAGACGGCTGATGTGGCGAGCCTGCCCGCATACGAGCAATCGGCGTCGAAGGCGCTGTGGAGCAGCGAAGTGCTGCCGTCGCTCGTGCACGGTGAGGCGATGAGCCCGAAGTTCACCCAGGGCTTCTACGACGGCGTCGCGGCCTACGTCCGCAGCCGTGACTCCGCGTCCTTCGTCAAGGCCCTGAGCGAAGCCGTCAACCCCAGCCGCCCCCAGGGGCACTGACCTTCCTCGTCGAGAGGCCGGTTCAGCCCCGTCGAGTGGCCGGTTCAGCCTCGTCGGCGGAAAGGCCCTCGCGCGACCGGAAAATCACGCCGGCGTGGTCGCGCTCTCCATGTCTGCCCGGATAGCCGCGAGCCGGTCGGCGGCGCGCCGGCGCGCGGGAATCAGGTCGTCCGAACCGGCGACGGGTTCGATGACTTCGAGGTAGATCTTCAGCTTCGGCTCGGTGCCTGACGGCCGCACGATGATGCGCGAGTCGTCGGCCAGGTAGTAGCGCAAGCCTTCGGTCGGGGGCAGATCGGGTGAGCCCTGCGCGAGATCGTCGGTGCGCGCAACCGCCGTGCCCGCGACATCGCTCGGGCTGGCCCTGCGCAGTCGCGCCATGATCGCGTCGATGAGGGCGAGGTTGTCGACGCGGACCGAGAAGGCGTCCGTCGCATAGACGCCGTGCTCGATCGCGAGGGCGTCGAGAACCGCCTGCAGATCGCTGCCGGCTGCCTTTTGGCGCGCCGCGAGCTCGGTAAGCATCAGAGCGGCCGTGATGCCGTCCTTGTCGGGCACCCGGGCGGAGTCGACGCAATAGCCGAGCGCCTCTTCGTAGCCGAAGGCGAGGCCGGGCACGCGGCCGATCCACTTGAATCCCGTCAACGTCTCGACATGCTCCACGCCGGCCGCCCGGCACATCGCCGCTAGCAGCCGGGAGGAGACGATGGAGTTGGCCATCGGTCCGCTCACGTCCCCGCGCCGCAAAATGTGCGCTCCGAGGAGCGCGCCGACCTCGTCGCCACGCAGCATTCGCCACCCGCCCGGCCCCGGGATCGCCGCGGCGCACCGGTCGGCGTCCGGGTCGTTGGCGATCACCAGGTCGGGGCCGGTCTGCTCGGCGAGTTCGATCGCCAGATCCATTGCCCCCGGTTCTTCTGGATTGGGGAAGTTCACGGTCGGGAAGGCCGGGTCCGGTTGCGCCTGTGCCGCAACAGGAATCGGGACATCGAAGCCTGCGTGCTCGAAAGACCGCAGGATCGTCTCGGTGCCGACACCATGCATTGCCGTATGGACGACGGTCACCTCCCGCGGTGCCGCCGGATCGACGACGCGCACGGCATCGGCCACATAGGCGTCGAGAACGTCGTCGGCGAGTGCCTCCCATCCGTCCTCCGCCCGCGGAACGCTCGCGACGGCCTCGACCTGCGCGATGTGCGCGGCGATCTCGGCGTCGGCGGGCGGGACGATCTGAGAACCGTCGCCGAGGTAGACCTTGTAGCCGTTGTCCTGCGGCGGGTTGTGGCTGGCCGTGACCATGACGCCAGCGTCCGCGCCGAGGAAGCGAATGGCATACGCCAGGACCGGCGTGGGCAGCGGGCGCGGCAAGATGGCGGCGCGACCGCCGGCCGCCACGACGACCGCAGCCGTGTCCCGCGCGAAGACGTCGGAGTTGATCCGCGCGTCGAAGCCGACGACGACAAAGGGTTCGGGCGTGCGTTCGCGCAGGTAGGCCGTCAGTCCCGCCGCCGCCCGGATCACGACGGCGCGGTTCATCCGGTTTGGGCCCGCGCCGAGGGCTCCGCGTAGCCCGGCCGTGCCGAACTGGAGCATCCCCGCGAATCGGTCCGCGAGGTCCGACCCGGCGCTCTCGGATCCGGCTTCGGCATCGGCGATGACCGCGAGCAGTTCCGTGCGCGTCTGCGCATCCGGGTCGTCCGCGGCCCAGGCCCGGGCGGCGGCGAGGAGGCTATCGGAGGCGGGCGCGAACGGCATACGGGCTCCCTTGTCACGGTGTGTGGCGCGTGGCCCGACCTTATCGGGGTGACCGCCGGCGTAGCCCGCAGGCACACGCGCCCCGTGCGCCGGTGGCGTCATCGACTTCTTCCTGTCGAGGATCCTTTCTGCCTTTAAGTTGGCTGCGTGGCGGTCAATATACGAAATCTTGGGCTATGACGCCGACGGGCTGCCGGGCTGATGGTCATCGACTCATCGGCCCTGGTGGCGATCATCCTCGGCGAGTCCGACGCCGAGCGCTTCCTCGACGCGAACGCCGCGGCGCCCGAGTCCGCAGTCTCGGCTGCGAGTCTGACCGAGGTCGTCGTGACCGCCCGTCAAGGCGATGCCGCCGCGGACGATTTGCATGCGCTTGTGGCGGACTTGGAAGTCGACGCGGCGGCGTTCGATGAGGAACAGGCCGTCACCGCCCACCGAGCGTGGCGGCGATTTGGCAAGGGCCGGCATACGGCCGCCTTGAACGTCGGCGATGCGATGGCGTACGCCTGCGCTGCGCAACGCGGCGCACCGCTGCTGTTCAAGGGGCAGGACTTCACGCAGACTGATATCGGTGCGGTTCTCTGAGTCAGGCGCGCCCTTCGCTCGACCGATCAGATGGTCGTGACGATGCGCGCGAGCAGGTCGCCGCACCGGGTGGCGGCTGCCTGGCCGGCCTCGACGACCTCGGCGTGCGAGAGCGGCGTTTCGGAGATGCCGGCGGCGGCATTGGTCACCAGTGAGATGCCGAGGATCTCCAGCCCGGCCTGGCGCGCGGCGATCGCTTCGAGGGTCGTGGACATGCCGACCAGATCGCCGCCGAGGATCTTGGCCATGCGCACTTCCGCCGGTGTCTCGTATTGCGGGCCTCGGAACTGCACGTAGACGCCCTCCTCCAGGCTCGCGTCGACCTGCTTGGCGAGGGCCCGCAGCCGGGGCGAATAGAGGTCGGTCAGGTCGACGAAGGTCGCACCCTCCAACGGCGAGGCCGCGGTGAGGTTGAGATGATCGCTGATGAGCACCGGCGTCCCGGGCGCCCACTCCGGACGCAGGCCGCCGCAGCCATTGGTCAAGACGATCGCGCGGCAGCCCGCAGCCGCGGCGGTCCGCACACCGTGCACAACGGCGCGCACGCCCCGGCCCTCGTAGAAATGGGTGCGCGTGCCGTAGACGAGGGCGCGGCGCCCGGTGTCACCGATGGCGACCGAGCGCATCGTGCCGCTGTGGCCGGCGACCGCGGCCTTGGCGAAACCGGGCACCTCGGTGTTTTCGATCGTCGCGAGCGTCTCGCCGATGCGGTCGGCGGTCTCGCCCCAGCCCGAGCCGAGCACCAGCGCGATGTCGTGACTCGGGACGCCCGTGCGCTCGGCGATCACCGCCGCGGCGTCGGCGGCGATGGCGAAGGGGGCCGCCCCGGGGGCGTCCAGCGGGTTGGCGGTCGGCGTCGGTTCGCTCACGGGCGAACACTACTGCCCGGCCGCCTCCAACTAACCTCTGCAAGGCAACCCCACGAAGTCCTTCGCTCCTCCGTCGCTGCGATACTTCCCGGGGACCCCGTCCCTCGTGGTCGAGTGGCTCGGCATAAACGGAGGTGTCGTGGGTCGGACGCGGAAAGGGCAGGTATGAACGCGCGCGGTCGAGTTGTCATCGTCGGAGGGGGACCCGGCGGGTACGAAGCCGCTCTCGTCGCCGCGCACCTCGGTGCCGAGGTCACCATTGTCGAGCGCGACGGGCTCGGGGGCGCGGCCGTGCTCACCGACTGTGTCCCGAGCAAGACCCTCATTGCGACTGCGGACTATATGTCTGGCATCGCCCTGGCCCCCGAACTCGGCGTCGACCTGCGCGATGAGGACGGCGACGCCATTGCCCACGCCCGTGCGGACCTGCCGCGGGTCAACCAGCGAGTCCTCGATCTCGCCTTGGCCCAGAGCAGCGACATCGCCCGCCGGCTCGATGAGGTCGGCGTGCGCGTCCTGCCCGGCGAGGCCCACCTCATCGACGCCCAGACGGTCCGCGTGCGCTCGGGCGACGACGAGTCCGACCTGCCCGCCGACGTCATTCTGCTCGCGACCGGCGCCAGTCCCCGCGTCATGCCGACAGCGCAGCCGGACGGCGAGCGCATCCTGACCTGGCAGCAGATCTACGGCCTCGCCGAGTTGCCCGAGCACCTGATCGTCGTCGGCTCCGGCGTCACCGGCGCGGAGCTCGCGCAGGCCTATCTCGGCCTCGGGGCCCGGGTCACGCTCGTCTCCAGCCGCGACCAGGTTCTCCCCGGCGAGGACACCGACGCGGCCGCCGTGATCGAGGACGTCTTCACCAAGCGCGGAATGACCGTGCTCTCCCGCTCGCGCATGGAAGCCACCGAGGTCGTCCGTGATACGGCTGGCGTCGCTACCGGAGTCGCCGTCACCCTGACCGACGGCCGGGTCGTCGAGGGCTCCCACGCCCTGCTCGCGGTTGGCTCCGTGCCCCAGACCGCCGGCCTGGGGCTCGCCGAGGTCGGCGTCCAGACCGCGGAGAGCGGCCACATCCTCATCGACCGGGTGTCGCGGACCAGCGTGCGCGGCGTGTATGCCGCGGGCGACTGCACCGGCGTCCTGCCCCTCGCCTCGGTGGCCGCCATGCAGGGCCGGATCGCCATGGCGCATGCCCTCGGCGACGCCGTCTCGCCGCTGAGCCTCGACGTAGTGTCGGCCAATATCTTCACCGACCCCGAGATCGCCACCGTCGGCCTGTCCCAGAAGGACGCGGACGCCAAGGGCCTGAGCATTGACGTCGGCATCCTGCCGTTGTCGCGCAACCCACGCGCGAAGATGCTCGGCATCACCGACGGCTTCGTGAAATTCCTCGCCGAGAAGGGCAGCGGCACCGTCCTGGGCGGCGTGGTGGTCGCCCCGCGCGCCTCCGAGTTGATCTTCCCCGTCACCCTGGCGGTTGCGCACCGCCTCAATGTCGACCAACTCGCGAGCGCCTTCACCGTCTACCCGAGCCTGACCGGCTCCATCGCCGAAGCCGCCCGGCGCCTGCACGCCACCGACTGACGCCCCCAGCGCACACTTGCCGTATGCCGTCCCCTCGCATCGACGTCGTCGCCGCCCTTCTCGTCGACGACCTCGCCGTCCCCACCCAGGTGCTCACCGCCCGGCGCACCGAGCCGCCGCTGCTGGCCGGCGGCTGGGAGATCCCCGGCGGCAAGGTCGACCCGGGGGAGGGCCCCGACGATGCGTTGCATCGGGAGATTCGCGAGGAGCTCGGCGTCACCATCACCCTCGGCGAACAGATTCCCGGCCCGTTGGCGAGGTGGTGGCCGCTCGGTGAGCGCTATCGGATGCGGGTCACGATCGCGCAGGTGAGCGACGGCATACCGGCTCCGCTGGAAGGGCATTCGGAACTGCGCTGGCTGACGCGCCACTCCCTCTGGTCGGTCGACTGGCTGCCCGGCAACCGTCCGATCGTTGCGGCGGCTGCCGCCAGACTGTGGAACGACTGAGCCACTGACCGGCCCACGGGAGAAGATGGGCGCCCCGATCCCGAGTGAGGAGCAGACGTGCCCGTCACCATCCCGAGTGCTCTGCCGGCCCGGCGCATCCTCGAAGGCGAGAACGTCTTCGTGATGACGCCGGGGCGAGCCGAGCACCAGGACATCCGGCCGCTGCACATTGCCATCGTCAACCTGATGCCCACCAAGCTGGCCACCGAGACGCAGTTGCTCCGCCTGCTCGGCAATACCCCGCTTCAACTGGAGATCAGCCTGGTCCGGATGGCCAGCCACGACCCGCGCAACACCGCGCAGGCCCACTTGGACGCCTTCTACCAGACCTTCGATGAGGCGGCCGAGCACAAGTTCGACGGACTGATCATCACCGGCGCGCCGATCGAGACGCTGGAGTTCGAGCAGGTCGACTACTGGCCCGAGCTGCAGCAGATCATGGATTGGAGCCGCGACCACGTCTTCTCCACCATGCACGTGTGTTGGGGTGCCCAGGCGGGGCTCTACCACCGCTACGGGATCCGCAAATATCCGTTGGCGCAGAAGATCTTCGGCGTTTTCCCGCACCAGGTCCTCGATCCGCGCAATCGCGTCCTGAGCGGCTTCGATGAGGTCTTCCCGGCGCCGCATTCCCGGCATACGGAGACCCGCGCCGCCGACATCGAGGCGACCGAGGGGCTCGATCTGCTGGCCGTCTCGCCCGAGGCGGGCGTCTATCTCGCGGCCAGCTCGGACGGTCGCGAGCTCTATGTCACCGGCCACCCCGAATACGAGCGCGACACCCTCAAGCTCGAATACGACCGGGATGTGGCCCGAGGTCTCGACATCGAGGTCCCGCGGCATTACTTTCCGGCCGACGACCCGACCCAGCCGCCGATGGTGACCTGGCGTTCGCACGCCTTCCTGCTCTACGCCAACTGGCTGAACTACTGCGTCTATCAGCGCACGCCCTACGACCTCGGTGCCATCGG
>NZ_DAOQZV010000014.1:0-25902 GCF_035343835.1 Nostocoides sp.
AGCGCGAGCCGGCGCAGCAGCCGCTCGGAGCGCGCACTCGCCGCAATCAGACGCATCTCGTGCCCGCGCCGTCGGCCCCGCCGATGACACTCCACGAGCAGACCGAGCGCCGTGGCATCGCCAAGCTCGGCATCGCTGAGGTCGAGGTGCAAGGGCGAGATCGCGTTGTCGATGATGTCGTGCAGTTCGGCGCGCAGATCGGCGGCCGTATGCCCGTCGATCCGCCCAGCCACGCAAATCAACGTGCCGTGCGCGCCCGTGGTCACCGTAACCGTCGGCCGTTCGGTGATCACCCGCGTCAGTGTTGCCGCCATCCGAAGCCCCCTAATTTTCCCGCTGTCGTTGTTATATACGGCGTAGACCCCTTTTCGGTTGTATGACACACATCACAATCCGGTCTCGTCGCCTGACACCGCGGGCGATGGGGCAGGCTGGCAGTCATGGTCAACCTCACCCGGATCTACACCCGCACCGGCGATCAGGGCACGACGGCGCTCGGGGATTTCAGCCGGACGGCGAAGACCGATGTGCGCCTGGCCGCGTATGCCGACACCAATGAGGCCAATGCGGCCATCGGCATCGCGTTGGCTGCCGGCAACGTCCGCGACGATGTGCGCGCCACCTTGCTGCGCGTCCAGAACGACCTCTTCGACGTCGGCGCCGACCTCGCCACTCCGCTGCGTCCGAGCTATGCCTATGAGCCCTTGCGGGTACGCAGCGCCTGGATCGACGAGCTCGAAGCCGATTGCGATCGGTACAACGCCGAGTTGGAGCCGCTGCGCTCCTTCATCCTGCCCGGGGGAAGCCCCGCCTCGGCCTACCTCCACCTGGCCACGACGATCACCCGGCGGGCCGAGCGTTCGACGTGGGCGGCGATCGCGACATACGGCGATCAACCGGCACCCGAGGAGGAGGCCGGCGGCGTCAACCCCGAAGCGGCGACCTATCTCAACCGGCTCTCGGATCTGCTCTTCATCCTGGCCCGGGTGGCCAATCTCGACGCCGGCGGCGATGTGCTCTGGCAGCCGGGTGGCGGACGGGCCGAGGCGCCGCAGCGGCGCGCGCGGCAGTCCGACCGCTAGGTGAACTGCCCGGGGATGTTCACGTTGAACCCGGGGGGCGAGCTCTCGGTCCACGCGCGGATCGCGGTCAGCCCGGACTGGGCCATCGCGATGTCGAAGTTCTGGCCAGCGAAGCTTCCCGGCGCGGCGATCGGATCGGTTAGGCCGGGAATTGCCTCGCGGGCCGGTGCGGGTGAGCCCAGCACCATCCCGGCGCGCTCCCAGGTGCGCTCGGGACGCAGACTCGGGCCGATAACCGAGAACCAGTCGAGACGATCGGCCCCAAAACGCAGCAACCCCAACCGCCATTGAGGGGTGGTTGGGGTTCGCAAGGCGCAGAGCAGCATTGGTCGGCCGGCGGCGATCACATGTCGCCGCACAAAAAGAAAGAGCAGCAGGCTAACCGCAATCAGGATGACAGCCCCGGCCGCCGCTTCTGCGAGGTGCAGTGGCGACATCGGACCGGCCGGTTTGGGTCAGCTGCTCAGGCTGGTCGCGTCGACCAGCTCTGAGACGATCGTTACCTGGTCACTGTCGACGGACAGGAAACCCCCGTCGATGGTTGCGGTCTGCAGGCCGTCGACCCCGTGGATCCGGACCTCGCCCTTGTCCAGCACGACGAGCGTGGGCTCGTGCCCCGGCAGGATGCCCATGTCCCCATCGATGGAGCGTGCGGAGACCATGGTTGCCTCGCCCGACCAGACAGCCCGGTCGGCAGCAACGAGATCGACGTTCAGGGGGGCCATGCGGAGTCCCTTCACATTGTGGTGGCTTCGGGGAGCTTTGCGTCAGTCTAGCGTCTCTGGCCAGCTGCCCAGACCACCCCAGCGGCGGATACCCGATCGCCAACCCCTCTTCGTCGAGTGCACGTTGGCGCGTCGCTCACGCGACGCCCCAACGTGCACTCGACGGGGGTGGGGGTGGTGCCCCGCTAGGTCAGAGGTTCTTTTGGATCTCCGCCCACTGACGCTCGACGTCATCGAGTCCACCGCACATGAAGAAGGCCTGCTCACCGACGTGGTCGTAGTCGCCGTCGGCGATCTTGGTGAAGGCCTCGATGGTGTCGGACAGGGGGACCGTCGACCCTTCGATGCCGGTGAACTGCTTGGCGACGTAGGTGTTCTGGGACAGGAAGCGCTGGATCCGGCGGGCCCGGTTGACGAGGATCTTGTCCTCCTCGGAGAGCTCGTCGATGCCGAGGATGGCGATGATGTCCTGGAGTTCCTTGTTGCGCTGCAGGATCTGCTTGACGCGGACCGCGGTGTTGTAGTGCTCCTCGGTGATGTAGCGGCGGTCGAGGATTCTGCTGGTCGAGGTGAGCGGGTCCACGGCCGGATAGATACCGAGTGAGGCGATCTCACGCGAGAGCTCGGTGGTCGCGTCCAAGTGGGCGAAGGTCGTCGCCGGGGCGGGGTCGGTGTAGTCGTCGGCCGGCACATAGATCGCCTGCATCGAGGTGATCGAGTGGCCACGCGTGGAGGTAATGCGCTCCTGGAGCACACCCATCTCGTCGGCGAGGGTGGGCTGGTACCCCACGGCGGACGGCATCCGACCGAGAAGCGTCGAGACTTCGGAACCGGCCTGGGTGAACCGGAAGATGTTGTCGATGAACAGCAGCACGTCCTGGTTCTGGACATCGCGGAAATACTCCGCCATGGTCAGCGCCGACAGGGCGACGCGCAGGCGGGTGCCCGGCGGCTCGTCCATCTGGCCGAAGACCAGGGCCGTCTGGCCGAGAACTCCGGCCTCCTCCATCTCGACCATCAAGTCGTTGCCTTCACGGGTGCGCTCGCCGACACCGGCGAAAACCGACACACCACCGTGGTCGCGCGCGACTCGGGCGATCATCTCCTGGATGAGGACTGTCTTGCCCACACCGGCGCCGCCGAAGAGGCCGATCTTGCCACCTTGGACATAGGGCGTCAGCAGGTCGATGACCTTGATGCCCGTCTCGAACATGATGGTCTTTGACTCGAGCTGGTCGAATGCCGGGGCCGGGCGGTGGATGCCCCAGCGTTCCTGGACGTCCAACGTCTCGCCGGGCTCGAGGTTGAGGCAGACACCCGTGGTGTTGAAGACCTTGCCCAGGGTGACATCACCGACCGGCACGCTGATCGGGCCACCGGTGTCGTGCACCTGGGAGCCACGGACGAGGCCGTCGGTCGGCTGCAGGGAGATCGCCCGCACCATGTTGTCGCCGATGTGCTGGGCCACCTCGAGGTTGAGGCCCTTGGTCTCCCCGTCCAGGGTGACCTCGGTGGTCAGCAGGTTGTACTGGTTAGGCATGGCGTCGGCGGGGAACTCCACGTCGACGACCGGGCCGATGATGCGCGAGATGCGTCCGACACCACCGGCGGTGGCGGTCTCGGAGGTCTCCGGGAGGGTGGCAGTCATATCTGTCTTCTACCTTCTACTTGGACTCGGCGAGGGCGCTGGCGCCACCGACGATCTCGCTGATCTCTTGGGTGATCTCGGCCTGGCGAGCCTGGTTCGCCAACCGGGTGTAGGTATTGATGAGGTTCTCGGCGTTGTCCGTCGCGGACTTCATGGCCCGCTGGCGAGCGGCCAGTTCGGACGCCGCTGCACTGAGCATGCAGGTCCAGATCCGCGCCGTCACATAGCGAGGCAGCATCGCCTTGAGCACCTCTTCGGCGCTGGGCTCGAACTGATAGAGCGGCAGAAGCGACCCGTCGTGCCCGGCTTCATCCGGGGCATCCACGACCTCGATGGGCAGCAGCCGCAGTACCCGCGGCTCCTGGTTGACCATCGTGTTGAAGCGCGTGTAGACGATGTGAATCTCATCGACGCCGCCCTCCTCGCTGGGCCGAAGGAAGTCCTCGACCAGCCGCTCGGCGATCTCGCGAGCCCTCTCGACCTGCGGCTTCTCGGTGTTGCCCGTCCACTCGGTGGCATACTCGCGACCGCGGAACTTGTAGTAGGACACGGCCTTTCGACCCACGAGATAGGGCAGGACCTCCTTGCCTGCCGCCCGCAGATCGCTGATCAGCCGCTCGCTCTCCTTGATCGCACCCGACGCGTAGGCGCCGGCCAGACCGCGGTCGCTCGTCAACACCAGCACGCCGGCCCGGGTCGGGTTGTCCACTTCGGACGTCAGCGGATGCTTGTAGTTGCTGTGCGTAGCCAACGCCGAGAGCGCCCGGGTCAACGCGTGCGTGTACGGCGCCGACTCCAGCACCGATTGCCGCGCCTTGACCACGCGCGATGCCGCCATCAGCTCCATCGCCCGGGTGATCTTCTTGGTCGCCGACACCGAGCGGATGCGCTGCCGGTAGACCCGGATCTGCGCTCCCATACGTTAGCCGCCTCTCTGCTTCGTCAGCTCGTCCGGTGCGCGTCAGCGCTGACGGACGATCTGCTCCTGGTCGATCTCGTGGTCCAGCGATCCCGGGTCGGCCTCGTGGCCGACGGGGACCTGGTGGGCGCCCGAGGGATCGAACTGCTTCTTGAAGGCGTCGACCGCGTCCGTCAGGGACTTCTCGGTGTCGTCCTCGAACTTCGTGGTCTCCCGAATGGTGTCGAGGATGCCCTTGTGTTCGCGGCGCAGGTAGTCGAGGAACTCGGTCTCGAACTTGGAAACGTCCTCGACCGCGATGCTGTCGAGCTTGCCGGTGGTGCCCATCCAGATGGAGACGACCTGCTCCTCGACGGGGTAGGGGCTGGACTGCTTCTGCTTGAGCAGCTCGACCAGTCGGCCACCGCGGGCGAGCTGGGCGCGCGAGGCCGGGTCGAGGTCGGAGGCGAACATCGCGAAGGCCTCGAGCGCACGGAACTGGGCCAGGTCGAGCTTGAGTCGACCGGACACCTGCTTCATGGCCTTGATCTGCGCGGCACCACCGACACGGGAGACCGAGACACCCACGTCGATCGCCGGGCGGACGTTGGAGTTGAACAGGTCGGCCTGGAGGTAGATCTGGCCGTCGGTGATCGAGATGACGTTGGTCGGGATGTAGGCCGAGACGTCACCGGCCTTGGTCTCGATGATCGGCAGGCCGGTCATCGACCCGGCACCCAGGGCGTCCGACAGCTTTGCGCAGCGCTCGAGCAACCGGCTGTGCAGGTAGAAGACGTCGCCGGGGTAGGCCTCGCGGCCCGGCGGGCGGCGCAGCAGCAGCGAGACGGCGCGGTAGGCCTCGGCCTGCTTGGACAGGTCGTCGAAGACGATCAGGACGTGCTTGCCCTGATACATCCAGTGCTGGCCGATGGCCGAGCCCGTGTAGGGCGCGAGGTACTTGAAGCCCGCCGAGTCCGACGCCGGGGCGGCGACGATCGTGGTGTATTCGAGCGCGCCCGCGTCCTCGAGGGTGCCGCGGACCGACGCGATGGTCGAGCCCTTCTGGCCGATCGCGACATAGATGCAGCGAACCTGCTTCTCCGGGTCGCCCGTCTCCCAGAACTCCTTTTGGTTGATGATCGTGTCGACGGCGACCGTGGTCTTGCCGGTCTGGCGGTCACCGATGATCAGCTGGCGCTGACCGCGGCCGATCGGCGTCATCGCGTCGACGGCCTTCAGGCCGGTCTGCAGCGGCTCGTGCACCGACTTGCGGGAGACGACGTTGGGGGCCTGCAACTCCAGCGCGCGGCGGCCTTCGGCCGGAATGTCCCCGAGGCCGTCGATGGGCTGGCCGAGCGGGTTGACCACGCGGCCGAGGAAGGCGTCGCCGACCGGCACCGAGAGGACCTCGCCGGTGCGCTTGACCGTCTGACCTTCTTCGATATTGGAGAAGTCACCGAGGATGACGACACCGATCTCGTGGACGTCGAGGTTGAGCGCGATGCCCAAGGTCCCGTCCTCGAACTGCAACAGCTCGTTCGTCATGGCCGAGGGCAGTCCCTCGACGTGCGCGATGCCGTCGCCGGCGTCGATGACGCGGCCGACCTCCTCCCGAGAGGCCGTGCCGGGCTGGTAGGACTGGACATAGCTGTCCAGCGCGTCCCGGATCTCCTCGGGACGGATCGAAAGCTCCGTCATCTCTGTTTCTCTCCTTCGCGGAACCGCACGGGGCGGTTGGTGTGCGGTTCGTAGGGTGCTGCGCTTGTCACGGTGATGCTTATCCGGCGTCGCGCCGGTGAGGTCAGGCGCCGAAGTGGCGTCGGGCCCCGTCGATCTTGCGGGCGATCGTTCCGTCGATGACCTCATCCCCCACCTGGACCTTGAGCCCACCGACGACCGCGGGGTCGAGGATGGACTGGATCTGGATCGGGCGGCCATACAGATTGGCCAGCGACTCACTCAGGCGGACGCGTTCGGCGCCGCCCAGTTCGGTCGCCGAGGTGACGACAGCCGTCAACTGGCCGCGTCGCTTGGCGATCAGGTCGAGGTAGCCGTCGAGGACGGCGTCCAGGCGCCGGTCGCTGCGGCTGCCCACGGCCTGTGCGGCCAGCGCCACCGTCTCCGGCGCCGCCTTGTCGCTGAGCAGCCGGGTGACCAGTTCCACCTTGCCCTTGAGGTCACCTTGGCGGTTGGTCAGGGCGTCGCGCAGGGCCGGCGTCGAGTCGACGATCCGCTCGAAGCGGAAGAGCTCGTCCTCGACGCCCTGCAGGCGCCCCGCCCGGTCCGCGTTCTCGGCAATCGCTTCGACGCCGAACTCGCGGATGGTGTCGGTCAGGTCGCGCTCCTCGGCCCACCGCTGCCCGGCCAACACGGCGATCACATGCGTCGCCTGGTCGGACACCTTGCCGCCGAACAGCCGCCGAGCGAGCGCGTCCTTGGCCGCACCTTCGCGCGAGGGGTCGGTCAATGCCCGGCGCAGGGTCGCATTGCCGTCGACCGTCGTGGCCGCTGCGAAGAGCTGGTCGGCGAGCGCCATCGGATCGATGGAGCCGATGACCTCGGCGAGGGCGCCGAGGCCCGCCTTGGCCGCCGCCCGAGAACTGCCCCGCATCAGGAATCGACCTTCTCCGGACGCACCGAGCCCGACTCGAGCTCGGCCAGGAAGCGATCGACGATGCCCCGCTGGCGCGCCTCGTCATGGAGGGACTCTCCGACGATCTTGCTGGCCAGGTCGGTGGACAACCGCCCGACTTCGCCGCGCAGGCTGGCCGCGGCCTGGGCCCGTTCGGCCTCGATCTGACGGTGCGCCGATTCGGTGATGCGAGTGGCCTCGGACTGTGCCTGACCGCGCATCTCCGCAACAATCTGCGCACCCTGGGCGCGCGCGTCCTCGCGGATCTGGGTGGCCTCGGTGCGGGCCTGCTTGAGCTGGGCTTCGTACTGCGCCTTGGCGGCCTCGGCGGCAGCCTGGGCCTCCTCGGCCTGGGCCATGCCACCTTCGATGGCGGCCGCGCGGGCGGCATACGCCTTCTCCAGGTTGGGCACGACCTTTGTAGCGATCACCCAGTACAGGACACCGAAGGCCAGGATGCCGAAGATGAGTTCGCCATAGAGCGGCAGGATCGGGGTCCGGTCGGCAACGGGGTCGCCACCGGCCTCACCCTCCGCGGCGAGGCTCACCAGCTGCGTCAGCGCTGCTGTGATGTGCACGGCGTTCTCCTAGTGCTGGTTCTGCGGGACTGATGCGCGGGACTCGGCAGATCAGCGGAAGACGAAGGCGAGAACCAGACCGAAGATGGCCAGCGCCTCGGCGAGCGCGAAGCCGAGGATCGCGATGCCCTGCAGCATGCCGCGGGCTTCCGGCTGGCGCGCGACGCCGTTGATGAAGGCGGCGAAGATCAGGCCGATACCGATACCGGGGCCGATCGCCGAGAGGCCGTAGCCCAGGATCGCAATGTTGCCTTGCATGAAAGGTCCTCTTTCATTGTGGGATCCGTCCGGCACCGCGCCGTCGGACGTTCTGCGGGGGTTTATTCAGTTGTGTCAGGGAATGCGGCGGGCGGGCCGGACCCGAAGATCAGTGCTCGCTGTGGATGGCGTCGCTGATGTAGGTCGCGGCGAGCAGGGTGAAGATGTAGGCCTGGAGGAACTCGATCAGAGCCTCGAAGGCAGTGAAGACCAGGGCCATCAAGAAGGAGCCGATCGAGGTGATCTTGAGGCCGATGCCGCCGTGGATCAGCATGTACTCGCCGCCCATGATGAACAGCAGGAGGAGCATGTGGCCGGCGAACATATTGCCGAAGAGTCGCAAGGCGAGGGTCAGCGGCCGGATGATGAAGTACGTGGCGTACTCGAGGGGGATGATCAGCAGATAGATCGGCTTCGGCAGGCCCCGCGGGATCATCTCCGACAGGTAGCGAACGGGCCCCTTCTTGCGGATGCCAGCGATGTGATAAACGACGTAGACGATCAGGGTCAGCGCGATGGGGAAGCCGATGCGCGACATCGTTGGGTACTGGATCGGCGGGATGATGCCGAAGAGATTGTTCAGCAGGATGCACATGAACAGGCTGAAGAGCAGCGGCGTGAACCGCAGGAAATCCTTGCTGCCGATGGTGTCGCGACCGATGCCATTGCGCACGAAGTCGTAGGCCTGCTCGACCAGCCACTGCCCCTTGCTGGGGACAATCGCGGCCTTCTTCGTCAGGGCCACCAGGGCAACGCTCAGGATGAGGATCGAGATCGCGAAGGTGGCCATCGGCCGGGTAAAGGTCCAGTCGCCACTGCCGAAGATGGGCCAGTAGAACTCTTGCGGAGACGGAGCGTGGAAGCCTTCACCATCACCGGCCGTCGGCAGTGCGAGGGCACTTCCCAACAGGGTCAGACTCACGTGGTCTCCTCGTGGCAACTCGATTCAGTTCAACACCCTCGACAGCGCCGATCGACCGGGCCGATCCGGGGTCTGGCGGGGAAGTCAGGACCTACCGTACCGGACCCAAACCAGGTAGAGCGACACGGCACCACCGATCAGGACACCTGGCAAGACCAGCCAATCCGTGCCGAGAATTCGATCGAGCAAATAGGCGGGCAGGCCGAGCATGATCGGGCCGGTCAGCATGTAGGCCATGGCATCCCACATGGGCGGGGTCACGCGCGGCTCGTGGCCCGCATCCAGACGTTCTAGGGGGGTCATCGGCCGCTCGGTTCCGTCCGGGTCTCGCTCGGGGCCGGGCGCGCTCACGGCGTGTCGTAGACCGGGCGGCGGGCGCGCAGGTAGCCCAGGATGCTGAACGCCTGCCAGACGAGCGCAACCACCAGGGCCGTCAGGCCGAAGACCCTGCCGTCGAGCCAGTCGGCGTCCTGCAGTAGCAAGATCACCAGCAGCAAAAAGATCAGTTGCCCGAAGAAGACCGCGAGCGCCGTCGCCATGAAGATCAGCGGCTGCCGGACGGTCGCGAACCGGATCATCACGATCATCCCGAGCGCGAAGAAGGTGAGCGTGACGGCATACCCCAAGAAGGAGCCGAGCACGCCCTTGCCGCCGCCCGTCAGCGCGGCGATCACCAAGGCGATGGGGCCGACGAGGATTGTCGGTATGGCAGCGGTGCGCAGCATCGCGGTCAGCGGCGTCGTCGCGGGGCGGGCCGGGGCGGCATACGCCTTGGTGGAGTCGCTCACGAGGCAAAGTATCTCAATACTTCTTGGGGCGATGGCCGGCCGCGGAGAAGCGCGGGAGCCAGCGGGTCAGCCCGAGGGCCAACATGAGCAGGCCGGCGAGGAGGGCGGTCGCCCCGCCGGCCGGGAGGAAGAAGTAGGCGACGCTGCCCACCGACGCGACCGCAGCCCACAGCCACAGCAGGAGCACGGCCCGTCGGTGGCCGTGACCGATCCGCAGCATTCGGTGGTGGAGATGTTGGGCGTCCGGGCTCCACGGGTGCCGACCGGCGCGAGTGCGGCGGATGACCGCGAGCAGCACATCGAGCAGGGGCAGCAGCAGGATTCCCGTGGGGACGAGCAGGGGGAGCACACTCGCCTTGACCGCATTGGCGGAAACCTGAGCCGGGCTGATGCCCGTCGTGGAGATCATCGCGGCGGCCAGGAGCAGCCCGAGCAGCAGGGCCCCGCTGTCGCCCATGAACAGCCGCGCCGGATAGAAGTTGTGCGGCAGGAAGCCAAGGCAGCACCCCGCGAGCGCCGCGGAGACGAAGGTCGCCGAGCTGAAGACATTCGGCGGATCGAAGGTGCGCGAGATGGAGTAGCTGTAGGCGAAGAAGGTCAACGCGGCGATCGCGACCACTCCCGAGGCCAGGCCGTCGAGGCCGTCGATGAAGTTGACCGCATTGGTCGCCACGACGACCGTGAAGATCGTCAGAAGCACCAGCAAAGGGGCGGGCAGCACGGTCGTGACCCCGAAGACCGGGATGCTGAACAACTGCACGCCGAGGAAGGCCATCAACCCGGCGGCGATGATCTGCCCGGCGAACTTGGTCAGCGCATCGAGTTCGACGACATCGTCGATCGCGCCCACCGCGCAGACGATGGCGCCCCCGAGAAGCACGCCCCAGATCTCCGGGGTGTCGAAGACGGCCCGCAGGTAGGGCAGTTTGGTCGCCACCAGGGTCGCAGCGAGGAAGCCGACGAAGACCGCCACTCCCCCCAGGCGCGGGATCGGCACGGCGTGCACATCTCGGTCGCGGACCTGCGTGAAGGCACCGACCCGCACGGCGAGCCGGTAGGCCGCGGGCACGGCGACATAGGTCGCCACCATGGCGACGAGCAGGACGAAGAGGTACTCGCGCACCTAACTGCTGCTAGCGGGGGTATGCCGGGAAGCGCGTGACCAGTTCGGTCACCTGCCCCCGGACCTCCTTGCTCACCGCGTTCTCCGGGTCCGCGTCGCCCTTGGTCACGGCGGTCGCGATCAGGTCGGCGATCGTGCGCATCTGCTCGGTGCCCATACCCTGGGTGGTCACGCAGGGCGTGCCGACCCGGATGCCCGAGGCGACCGACGGCGGCGCGGGGTCGAAGGGGATGGCGTTCTTGTTGAGCACGATGCCCGCCGCATCGGCTCGGGCCTCGGCGTCCTTGCCCGTCACCCCGACGGCCTGCAAGTCGTGCAGCGAGAGGTGGGTGTCGGTGCCGCCGGTGGTGGGCCGGATGCCGTGCTCGGCCAGGCTGGTCGCGAGGACCGAGGCGTTCTCGACGACCTGGCGGGCATACGCGGCATACTCCGGGGTCGCGCACTCCTTGAAGTTGACCGCCTTGGCCGCGATGGTGTGCATCTGCGGGCCGCCCTGCATCATCGGGAAGACGGCCTTGTCGATCGCCGCCTGATGCTCGGCGCGACAGACGATGGCGCCTGAGCGCGGCCCGCGCAGGACCTTGTGCGTCGTGAACGAGACGACATCGGCATACGGGACGGGGCTAGGGATGGCCTTGCCGGCGACCAGACCGATGAAGTGGGCGGCATCGACCCAGAAGATCGCGCCCACCTCGTCGGCAATCGCCCGGATGCGCTCGAAGTCGATCAGCCGCGGGATCGCGGAGCCGCCAGCGCAGATGACCTTGGGCTGGTGCTCCTTGGCCAACGCCTCCATCTGCGCGTAGTCGATGTCTTCGGTGTCTTTGTCGACGCCGTAGTGGACGGCATTGAACCATTTGCCGGAGAAGGAGATCTTGGTGCCGTGTGTCAGGTGGCCGCCATGCGGCAGGCTCATCGCCAGGATCGTCTCGCCCGGCTTCATGAAGGCGCCATAAACGGCCTGGTTGGCGCTCGCGCCGCTGTGCGGCTGGACGTTGGCGTGGTCGGCCTCGAAAAGGGCCTTGCACCGGTCGATCGCGATGGTCTCGGCCTTGTCGACCTCGGCGCAGCCGCCGTAATAGCGCCGGCCCGGGTAGCCCTCGGCGTACTTATTCGACAGCGTTGAGCCTAGGGAAGTCAGCACGCGGGGGGAACTGAGGTTCTCGCTGGCGATCAGCTGCAGTCCGCCGCGGATGCGGTCGAGCTCGGACAGGAGCACGCCGGCGATGTCAGGGTCAAAGGCGGCCAGTTCGTCGTAGTCGGAACCGTAGAAGGTCATCGCGCTGCTCCAGGTGTCAATGGGGAGGCCGGTCTTGTCACTCTAGGCCCTCAGGCATGATCGCCCAGGGCCTCGTCCGCATGCAGCGCGGGCGCGTCGTCGTCCGCGTCACCGTCCGTATGCCGTTCGCGCGCCTGCTCCCCCAGCGCGGCGATGGCGCTGAGATCATCCTCGCTGATCGCGCCCTCTCGCAGCACGACCGGGGCCGGGCCGGTGCAGTCGAGGATGGTCGAGGGCTGCTGGGTGGCCCGGGGGCCGCCGTCGACATAGACGGCAACGGCGGCGCCGAGCTGGGTCGCGGCCTCCAGGATGGTTGTGGCCGCGGGCTGGCCGTGGAGGTTCGCGCTGGTCACGGCCATCGGGCCGGTCTCGGCCAGGACCGCCAAGGCGATCGGGTCGTCCGGCATCCGGACCGCGACGGTGCCGTCGGTGTCGCCGAGATCCCAGTGCAGCGAGGGCTGGGCCGACAGGACGACGGTGAGCGCGCCGGGCCAGAAGCGCTCGACCAGGTCACGGACATACGGCTGGATGTCGGTCGCGATGCCGTCGAGGGTGCGGACTTGACCGATGAGCACGGGTGGCGGGACGTCGCGGCCGCGGCCCTTGGCAGCGAGCAACGCACTCACTGCAGCGGCATCGAAGGCGTCACAGCCGATGCCGTAGACGGTGTCGGTGGGCAGGACCACCAGGCTGCCGTCGCGGACGGCCGCGACCGCCTGGGCGACGGCGTCCGCGCGAGTGGGCTCGGTGGTGGCATCGACGACGGGACTCACGGGGGCAAGGGTATGTCGGCCGGCTGTCGGGGGCGGTATCGATGAGTGATATCGCGGCCCTGACCGCGATATCACTCATCAATCAGGGGAGCACGCGGTCCGGGACCACGAAGTCGATCTTGGTGTACTTCGTCGCGACCACCGTCACCGGTTGCGCCCCGTCGAGCGTGAACGCCGGGCGGTACTCCCCCGGCATCACGCGCTTGAAGACGTACCGCCCCGCGGCATCGGTGTAGGCCTTGACGATATCGTCCGGTCCCGACAAGGTCTCGAATGGGAACTCCTCGCCGTAAAGGCGAACCCAGACCTCCCCGAGCGGCTTGCCTAGGGGGCCGGTGACGAGGCCGGGGATGGTCGCGCCGAAGCGCAGGCGCGTACCGGGCAGCACACCCGTCGACCCGGCAGTGAGAGTGGGGCAGATGTGGCGGTCGGGGCACAAGATAGGACCGAGTCGGCCGATCCGGCAAGGGGCGGCGTCACATCGTGACGAAGGGAACGACCTGTTCAGAGCGGGTCAGGGGTGGGAGCTGCCCGCGGCGAGGCGCTTGGCGAGCAGATCCTTCAGGGCCATCGACTCACCATCGCGCTCACCCACGCGCAGGGGGGCCGGGCTCGGGGGCAGCTCGACGCCCTTGACCCGGCCGAGGAGCAAGGGCGGACAGGAGAGGATGAAGAAGTTGGCGTCCGCGTCGACCGCGACCGACCGATCCGGCAGGAGATACCAGCCGTGGCGGCCGGTGCGATAGCGCGCATTGCCGCGGTATGGCCGCGCGGTCAGTTCGCTCGTCGGGAGTCCGGCGGCCTGGGCTTGGGTGACGAAGTCGGCGATCAGCCGGCGGCCGACCTCGGCCTCCCCCGCCCTGGCCCGCGCGAGGGCGGCAGCGTGGAAGTCGGCGTTCTCCTTGGCCTTGGCGCTCCAGTCCTGCTCGCTCATCAGCCCAGTATGTCGGCCGCGCGATTCGTGGTGGCGAGTCGGCAGCCAGGCATGACACCTAGTCAGTTGCGTGGCAGGCAGGCGGGACTGAACCGGCCAGTCGAGCAAGGACTAGGACCAAGGTCCAATGGCGGGTGGCCACGGTGCGGGCGCACGCTGGGCGCGGTTGCCGGAGAGACCGGCGGCCGAAGGAGGATCGTGATGTCCCAGACTCGCGCACACCGCGCCACCACTCGCCGCGCCACCACCGCGGCAGCCGCCATCGTCGTCGCCCTCGGTATCGGCATGCCCGCCGCCAGCGCGGGTGACGGCGAAGTGCGCACCTCGGGCGCCTGCAGCCGGACCGCTGATTGGAAGTTGAAGGCCAAGCCGGACAACGGTCGGATCGAGATGGAGTTCGAGGTGGACGCCAACCGCGTCGGGCAGACCTGGAACGTCGAGATCCGCGACAACGGCATCCTTGTGCACTCCGGTACGCACCGGACCGTGGCACCGAGCGGATCCTTCTCGATCACAAAGCGGATCGCCAATCGGGCCGGTTCCGATGTCTTGACGGCGCGCGCAGTTCGCCCGGCCACCGGGGAAGTGTGCTCGGGGCGGCTGACCTTCCCGGGTTGACGGATCGCGGCCGAGCCCAGCGCAAATCGCCGAACTGGCGCCGGCGGCCGGATAGCGGGGGACTGGCCGGACCCGCAGGGCTATTCGGCGCCAGAGCCGACCTGCCACACTCCAGAGCGGACGACGCCATGACAGATCGAACCAGTGCCTGAGCCCTCGGCCCTAAGGAGTGCCGCGCCGGTCCCGGAAGCCGGGGCCGGTGCCGCGGCACGCCGCTGGCATACGTTCTCGACGTCCGCGACGCGCGAGGCGGAGCCCGCGGCCATCAGCCCGAGGCGCATCTTCACCCAGTTGTTCGCCGTCGTGCTCGTCCTGCTCCTGCTCGTGGGCGGAGCGAGCGCTCTGGTCGCGCGATCGCTGGCGGAGCGAGAGGCAGTCAGTGATGCTGCGGACCTGGCCGATGTGCTTGCGGAAGCCGTCGTGCAGCCCGCCATGACGAAAGCGCTGGCCGACGGCGACCCGGCGGCCGTCCACGCCTTCGACGCCTTGATCCACGAGCGGATGCTGGCCCGCAATGTCGTGCGGGTCAAACTCTGGACCGACCGTGGCCGGATCCTCTATGCCGACGAGCCGAAACTCGTTGGCGAGATATTCGCTCTCAGCGAGGAACAACGCGAGGTGTTGCGCAACCCGCAGACCCACGCGGAGATCTCCCGGTTGACCGAGTCAGAGAATGCCTTCGAACACGCCGACCGGCTGGTCGAGGTCTATCGGCCGGTGTGGTTCCCCGACAAGACGACCGCGCTCTTCGAGATCTACGTCTCCTATAACCCCGTCGGCGACCGGACCGCGACCCTATGGCGCAGTTTCGCCGCGCTGACCATGGCGAGCCTGGTGCTGCTGGCCATCTTGCCCATCCCCTTCCTCTGGCACCTGCTCGGTCGGCTCCGTCGTGGAGAACGGCTACGGGCTGATCTGTCCGAACGTGCCCTGGATGCGTCGGCGCGCGAGCGCCGACGGATCGCGGCCACCTTGCACGATGGCCCAGTCCAGGAGTTGGCCGCGACATCCTTCGCGATCGCCGGCGGTGCAGCCGCGGCTCAGTCCCGGGGCGACGTGGCCGCCGCCCGCGATCTCGGTGATGCGGCCACGGTCGTGCGCCGCAGCATCCGGTCGCTGCGCACCCTGCTGGTCGACATTTATCCGCCGAGTTTGGAACATTCGGGTCTTGAGGCGGCGCTGACCGACCTTGCGCAAGGGGTCCGCGGCGAGGGAGTCGCCGTTCGGGTCCACCTGGACCCAGGTGTCGAGGATCGCCTCGGAGCCAAGGACGCCCGCCTGGTCTTTCGCGTCACTCAGGAGTGTCTGCGCAACGCCGGGCAGCACGCGGGTCCGGCGACGGTGCAGGTGCGCCTGGCGGCCGCGGGTCCGCAGGCCGTTCTCGACATCGTCGATGACGGGGTTGGCTTCGATATCGCTGCGGCACTAGCGGATCCAGCGCCTGGGCACTTCGGATTGCGGGTGCTGAGCGACCTCGCGGGTGAAGCAGGCGCCCGACTGGAGGTCGCGAGCGAACTCGGCGCGGGAACACATTGGCGCCTGACCGTGACCCCGACGAAGGAATCGTCATGATCCGCGTGCTCATCGTCGATGACCATCATCTGGTCCGCAGCGGTATCCGCACCTTGTTGTCCGCGGATCCCGGGATCGAGGTCGTCGGCGAGGCCGCGAACGGCCACGAGGGCGTGGCGGGGGCGGCGCAGCATACGCCCGATGTGGTGCTGATGGATCTGTCGATGCCGCAACTCGACGGCGTCGCGGCCACGCGCGCTATCACGGCGGCGGGGACCGCGGGGGCGGTGGTGGTGCTGACCAGTTTCTCCGACCGGGACCGCGTCAAGGAGGTGCTGGCGGCCGGAGCCACCGGCTATGTGCTCAAGGACTGCGAGCCCGGCGAGTTGCTCGCGGCGGTGCGCAATGCAGCCTCGGGGCAGGTGCCGCTCGATCCGAGGGTGGCGGGGGCGCTGCTTCCGCGGGTGGGGCAGTCCGCCAGGCCGGCACTCTCGCCGCGCGAGATCGACGTGCTGCGGCTCGTTGCTCAGGGACTCGCCAACAAGCAGATCGGGCGGGCTTTGGGGATCACCGAGCGGACGGTGAAAGCGCACTTGGGGAGGGTGTTTCGCGAAATCGGTGTGCCTGACCGGACGAGTGCAGCCTTGTGGGCGAGGGATCACCTGGGCTGAAGGCTGCGCGGCGCGGGGAAGCCGGCTTGTGCTGGGTGGTGTGGCGAGGTCGGCGGTGTGGGCAAAGGTCGGCGGTCTCAACCCCCAAGGCGTGCACGGAGCGTCGACCCGTGCACGAGCGTGCGACCGGAGGTCAGCGCGTGGCGGTCGTGCGCGGCAGAACGACCACAGCGCTGCCGCCGCGGGCGGGGTAGGCCTTGATGGCGGCCGCGAGCTCGAGGTCGGCGGCGGTGGGACGAAGGCCGACGATGATGTTCTTAAGGAACTTGCGCATGTATCCAGCATGAAGCAGCCGAAGCCATGCGTCCAATAGCTATTGGTTAAGTGATCCATGCACTGTTTGCATGGGACTCAGAAGGCCCGGCGGCCAGCCAGGGCGCGCGGGCGACCGGCCAGGTCGCGGTGATCCACCAGGTCGAACCAGTCGCCGGCGCTTGCGAGCGCACGGCTCAGGCCCGGCCCTTGCGCGTCCGCGTGCTCCATCACGAGCACGCCCCCCGGCTTCAGCAGGGTCGCCGCGCACGCCGCCACCAGCCGCGGGATCGCGAGCCCGTCCGCGCTGCCGCCGTAAAGCGCGAGTTCAGGATCGTGGTTGCGCACCTCGGGATCGATCGGCACCTGGCCGGTCGGGATGTATGGCGGGTTGCTCACGACCACGTCCACGCTCCCGGCCAGCTCGGGGAAGGCCCCGACCGCGTCCCCCAGCCGCAGCTCCACGTCGAGGCCGAGCAACTCGCGATTGCGCTGCGCCCAGGCATACGCGTGCTCTGACTTCTCCACCGCCAAGATGCGCGCGGCCGGCAACTCGTCCTTGACAGCCAGCGCGATCGCCCCCGACCCGGTGCACAAGTCGACGACGACCGGCTCCCGTATGCCGGCGGCCACCGCCTCGCGCGCCGCCTCCAGCGCGAGACCGGTCACCACCTCAGTCTCCGGCCGCGGGACGAACACACCCGGGCCGACGGCAAGCGTCAGCCCGCGGAAATAGGCGCGCCCGGTCAAGTGCTGCAACGGGATTCGCGCCGAGCGCTCGGCGATCAGATCCGCCAGCCGACTGGTGGCGACGTCGTCGATCGGGTCGCGCAGGACCATCCGGCGGCGCACCTCGCTTGTCGGCACCCCGAGCACGAAGGACGCGAGTTCGACGGCGTCGGCGTCGGGCGAGGCGATCCCGGCGGACGCGAGCTGGGCACGGGCGGCGGTCAGAACGGCATACAGGCTCGGGGTCATCGCGCGTCAGTTGCCGCCGACGGCGGCAAGGCGCGCGGCTTCGTCGGCGCTCATCAGCGATTCGATCGCCGGGTCCATCTCGCCGCCGAGGAAGATGTCGAGGTTGTAGGCCTTGTAGCCGGTGCGGTGGTCGCTGATGCGGTTCTCGGGGAAGTTGTAGGTGCGGATGCGCTCGGAGCGGTCGACCGTGCGCACCTGCGACTTGCGGGCATCGGATGCGGCGGCGTCCGCCTGCTCCTGGGCGATCTGGTGCAGCCGGGCGCGGAGTACGCGCATCGCGGACTCCTTGTTCTGCAACTGGGACTTCTCGTTCTGGCACGAGACGACCGTGCCGGTGGGGAGGTGGGTGATGCGGACGGCCGAGTCGGTGGTGTTGACGCTCTGCCCGCCCGGTCCGGAGCTGCGATAGACGTCGATCCGAAGGTCGTTGGGGTCGACATGGACGTCGATTTCCTCGGCCTCGGGCATCACCCACACTCCCGCCGCGGACGTATGGATGCGCCCCTGGCTCTCGGTGACCGGCACCCGCTGGACGCGGTGCACCCCGCCTTCGAACTTCAAGCGCGCCCACGGGGCTTCGTCGGGGCCGGGCGTGCCCTTGGCCTTGACGGCCACCTGGACGTCTTTGTAGCCGCCGAGGTCGGACTCGGTGGCGTCGATGACCTCGGTGCGCCAGCCGCGCTTCTCGGCATAGCGCAGATACATCCGCAACAGATCGCCGGCGAAGAGCGCGGACTCCTCGCCGCCCTCCCCCGCCTTGATCTCGAGGATGACGTCACGGTCGTCGTCGGGGTCGCGGGGAATCAGCAGGCGGCGCAGGCGCTCGTGCGCGGCTTGCTCGGCCTCCTCCAGAGCGGGGACCTCTTCCGCGAAAGCGGCGTCTTCGGCGGCGAGCTCGCGGGCAGCGCCGAGGTCGTCGTGGGCCGCGTGCCACGCGTGGTAGGCGGCGACGACGGGGCCGAGGGCTGCATACCGGCGGCCGACCTCGCGCAGGCGGGCCTGGTCGGCGATGACCGCCGGGTCGGCCATGGCTTGCTCGCACTCGGCATGCTCGGCGAGCAGGGCATCGACGGATTCGAACACGGCCGGGACTCCTTTGACGGGTGGCGAGGGGTCAGCACTGGTGAGGCGGCGGCATACGGGCAGGGAAATGCGAACGCGCCGGCTCGCCTATGAGGGCGAACCGGCGCGTCGGGAAAGCTACTTGGCGGCCTTCTTGCCGTAGCGGGCCTCGAAGCGGGCCACGCGGCCACCGGTGTCGAGGATCTTCTGCTTGCCGGTGTAGAACGGGTGGCAGTTGCTGCAGACGTCGGCGTGGATGACGCCGTTCTTGGCGGTGCTGCGGGTGGTGAAGCTGTTGCCGCAGGTGCAGGTCACCGTCGTCTCGGCGTAGGCCGGGTGGATGTCCTTCTTCATGGGGTGCTCCTCGATCGTGGGCCGGGTCGGCGAGTCGGGCTCGCTCTGCGCCATCGGTGGCGCGCGCCGTGAACCGGTCCGAAGGAATAGTGTGCCAGAGCGGCACACGCTCTCCCAAACGCGCGCGGGCGCCGGCGCATTCCCTCCGGGACGCTCCCGGGCGGGCCGCATACTTGCCGGTGTGAGCGAGGACAAACCGAGCAAGCGACGTACGCCCCCGATCACCCCTGCGAATCTGGCGCGAGCGCTGCGCCGGGAGCGGGACGAGGCGCCCACGGACGTCGAGCCGGCCGAGTCGGCGCCCGCGGGGCCGGTGATCCGACGGGCCACCGCGCGCGATCTCGCGTCAGTGGTGGCCCTGCGGGCGCTGATGTTCACCGCACTGGGGGCGGGGGCCGAGGCCGTGGCCGACAATGCCTGGCAGGCCGCCGCCCACCGCTGGTTGCAGGTGCACATGGGCAACCCGCGGGTCTACATCTGCGTCGCCGACCTCAACGGCTCCGCGGTCGCCTGCTCGATCGGCGAGGTCGTGGATCGCCCGCCGTCGCCGGCCAACCCGTCGGGGCGAGTCGGCATGCTGGGCAATGTCGCGACCTTCCCCGAATACCGGATGACCGGGCTCGGGCAGGCCTGCGTCGATGCGGTCATGGCGTGGTTCCGCGACGAGACCGACGTTTCCAGCGTCGAACTCTTCGCCACCCCCGAGGGCCGGCGCCGGTATGCCGCGCACGGCTTCACCGAGCACGAGTTCCCTCAGCTCCGGGTCACGTTGGACCGGACGCCCCCGGACCTAACCTCTGCTAGCAGCGTTTAGGTGACGTCGAGCAGGGTCTACCCTGCTGAAGGTCACCTAAGGTGTGCTAAGTCGGGGGCACGTGGGGCGGCGAGGGATCGCCCGGCAGATAGCGAGCGGGGACCGGCGGGCGTCGAGCCCATCCGGTCCCCGCTGCACTTGTGCTGGAACGGATCCAGTCAGTCGTTCTCGTCGTCGAGACGGATCGAACTGGTCTGTTGCACCTGAACCAAGAACTCGTAGTTGCTCTTGGTCTTCTTGAGCCGGTCGATCAGCAACTCCACGGCCTGCTGCGCATCGAGCGCGGACATCACCCGGCGCAGCTTCCACATGATCTTCAGCTCTTCGGGGGCGAGCAGGATCTCTTCGCGGCGGGTGCCCGAGGGGTTGACGTCGACGGCCGGGAAGATGCGCCGGTCGGCGAGCTGGCGCGAGAGGCGCAGCTCCATATTGCCGGTGCCCTTGAACTCCTCGAAGATGACCTCGTCCATCTTGGAGCCGGTCTCGACGAGTGCGGTCGCGAGAATGGTCAGCGAGCCGCCGTTCTCGATATTGCGCGCCGCACCGAAGAAGCGCTTCGGCGGGTAGAGCGCCGAGGAGTCGACACCACCGGAGAGGATGCGGCCACTCGCCGGGGCCGCGAGATTGTAGGCCCGGCCCAGGCGGGTGATCGAGTCGAGCAGGACCACGACGTCGTGGCCCATCTCGACCAGGCGCTTGGCGCGCTCGATGGCGAGCTCGGCGACCGTGGTGTGGTCGTCGGCGGGCCGGTCGAAGGTCGAAGCGATGACCTCACCCTTTACCGTGCGCTGCATGTCCGTGACCTCTTCGGGGCGCTCGTCGACGAGCACGACCATCAAGTGGGCCTCGGGGTTGTTGGTGGTGATCGCATTGGCGATCGCCTGCAGGATCAAGGTCTTGCCGGCCTTGGGCGGGGAGACGATCAGGCCACGCTGGCCCTTGCCGATCGGAGCGACCAGGTCGATGATCCGGGTGGTCAGCTGATTTGGCTCGGTCTCCAGGCGCAATCGCTCCTGCGGGTAGAGCGGGGTCAGCTTGCCGAACTCCGGCCGGTGGCGCGCGGCCTCCGGCGTCATCCCGTTGACGGTGTCGAGACGCACCAGCGGGTTGTACTTCTGACGCTGGTTGCGGCTGCCCGCCTGCACGGTCTGGGCCTCTTCGCCCTCGCGCGGCGTCTTGACCGCGCCGGTGACCGCGTCGCCCTTGCGCAGGCCGTGGCGCTTGACCATCCCGAGCGGGACGTAGACATCATTCGGCCCGGGCAGGTACCCCGATGTGCGCACGAACGCGTAGTTGTCGAGGATGTCGAGGATGCCCGCGCACGGTGTTAGAACATCGTCGTCGGCAACCTGCGGCTCCGCGTCGAACTCCCCGCCAGTGGGCTGACCGGGCGTGCGACGCTTGTCGCGGTTGCGACCACGATTGCGTCCGCGGCGGCGGCTGCCGGGCCCGTCCTCATCGTCATACCGGCCCTGTTGGCCCTGGTTCTGCTGCCCCTGCTGGGCGTCCTGCCGGCCTTGCTGGTCGCGGCTTTGCCCGTCGCGGTTCGGCTGGCCGTCGCTTTGGCGACCCTGGCCGTCGCGCTGCTGGGTGTCCCGTTGGCCGCGTTGGTTTTGCTCCCGGCCGTCGCTCTCGCGAGCCTGGCCGTCGCGGCCCTGCTGGTCCTGTTGGCCGCGCTGCTCGCCCCGGTCGCGATACTGCTCCCGATTGCGGTATGGCTGCTCGCGCCGGCCGCCGTCCACCGGCTCGCCGTCGCCGGTGCGCCCGTCCTCGCCGCTCTGGCTGTGTTCGCCCTGGCGACGAGAACCCTGGCTGCGGCGCTCGCCTTGGCGGTCCTCGCCCTGTCGGTCGGCAGCATCACGACGAGTCTGGGCGTCGCGGCGCGACTCGGCATCACGGCCGTCCGATCGCGTCTCTGCGCGGTCCTGCTCACGCGACGCGCTGTCCTCGCGAGAGATCGTCTCGCGCTCGGCCGCGCCCTCGAGCCGCTCGGCCCGCGGGGCGCCATCACCGCGAACACCGCGCACGACGCGGCGGTTGCCGGTGGCGGGGCGCTCGGTCGTGCCGGCGGAGGATGAGGGGGCGACGGGAGCGCCGGACTGCTTCGCCCTGATCACGTCGATGAGGTCACCCTTGCGCATCTTGGCGGTGCCGGAGATGCCCATGCTGCTGGCCAACCCCTGCAATTCGGCCAAACGCATTGCGGTGAGCGCGCCGGAGCGGCGCGGCTTCTCGCTCGCCGGTGCGGCGACGTCGAGAGTGGTGGTATCGGTCACGAAGGACCCTTTCCCTCGTCATGGGCGTTGTTCCGAGCGCGTCGGAAAGGCCCTGGATTACGTTGCAGCCGTAGGAAATCCGGCTACCTGAGGAAGTCCCCTGAATCGTCCCGTGCCCATGTCGGCCCGAGGGCACGCATGGGGGGCGATCATCAAGTGGATTGCATTCGCGAATCAAGAGCTCTGCGGCTTATGCGAGTTCGCTATTGCGGTAGCACTGTATCACCGCACTACCTCCCACAACGCAACCAGGATGTCGGGCATTCCCGCGTGCTGAGATGGTGGCACCCATCAGGGTACGGATGCCCGGACTTGCCTGGTCGCGGAATCCTGGATGAGCGTCTGCCGCTCCCGCGCCCGCCATGAGCCCTTCCTGACTCAAAAGGAGGCGGCATCAAACCCGTGCCGATTCAGGACGGGATGTACCGCAAATCTGCCGGCGATTATCCGTTGGCTACGCGTCCGAGACCGCGGGTACGACGGTGATCCCGGCGGCGGCGAAACCCGGGTCGAGCACCTGCCAGGGCCCGCCGGCCAGGGCCAGGACCTCCGCCGGCGCCGTCGTCAAGACCAATACCGATGGTCCGGCGCCGGAGATGACGGCCGCGTGCCCCGCGGCACGCAGGCGGTCCACGAGGGCCATCGATGCAGCGTACGACGGGCGGCGGGCTTCTTGATGCAACCAGTCGCGGGTGGCGGGGAGCAAGAACTGGGGGTCAGTGGTCAGCGCGTGCACGAGGAGGGCGGCGCGCGCGGAATTCGCCGCGGCATCGCGCAGGAGCACCTGGCTCGGCAGCACCGAGCGTGCGGTCGCGGTGCTCAGCTGGGTGTCGGGGCAGACGACGATCGGCCGCACGGCCGGGTGAGGAGTCAGGCATACCGTGCGCGTATGCGCGAGCGGCCCGGTCTCAGGCGCATCGTCCGGCCAGCTCAGCGTCAGTCCGCCGTAGACGCTGGCCGAGGAGTTGTCGGGGTGGCCCTCCATCTCGGCCGCGAGATCGTTGACAAAAGCGAGATCCATCGCCGCCGGCCCACCAGCCGCTAGGGCGGCCAACGCGCTCGCCGCACCGACGCCGGCGACGATCGCCGTGGCGGACGAGCCAAGGCCGCGGCCGTGCGGGACGGCGTTGACGCAACTCAGCGTCATACCGCCCGGGCGATCGACACCCAACGCATCCAATCCGCGCAGCAGCGAGCGGACGACCAGGTGGCGCTCGTCGGTGGGCACCGCGTCGGCTCCTTCACCGGTCGCGGCCACGCGGATGCCGGCTTCTTGGGTGATCGTCACCGTGCAACGGTCACGGATGTCCAGGCCCACGCCGATCGCATCGAACCCGGGGCCGAGGTTGGCGCTGCTCGCCGGGACGGTGACGGTGACCGACCGCCCCGGCTCCCACATCGGGAGCGAAGGAATCACCCCTCCAGGCCGAGCGCCACAGCCGCGCTGTAGACATCGACCGGGATTCGGGTGGGCGCGACCGACTGGCCGTCTAGGCCCTTGAGCGCCCAGTCCGGATCCTTCAATCCGTGGCCGGTGACGGTGCACACGATGGTCGCTCCGCTGGGCACTCCCCCGGCCGCATGCACCTTGAGCAGGCCCGCGACGCTGGCCGCCGACGCCGGCTCGACGAAGATGCCCTCCGTAGAGGACAGCAGCCGGTGGGCGGTGAGGATCTCGGCGTCTGTGACCGCCTCGATGCGCCCCCCCGAGTCGTCACGCGCCTCCTCGGCCTGCGTCCACGACGCGGGATTGCCGATCCGGATAGCGGTCGCAATGGTCTCGGGCGCATCGACCGGATGGCCGAGCACGATCGGCGCGGCACCAGCGGCCTGGAAGCCCCACATCTGCGGACGCTTCGTCGCGGGACCGTCGGCGACGTTCGGAATGCCATGTCCCGCAACGTATTCGCGATAACCCTTCCAGTATGCCGTGATGTTGCCGGCGTTGCCGACCGGCAGGCAGTGGATGTCCGGGGCATCTCCGAGCGCGTCGACGATCTCGAAGGACGCAGTCTTCTGGCCCTCGATCCGGGCCGGGTTCACCGAGTTGACGAGGTCGACCGGATAGACCTCGGCGAGCTTGCGGGCCACCGTCAGGCAGTCGTCGAAGTTGCCCTCGACCTGCAACAGCGTGGCGCCGTGGGCGATCGCTTGCGAGAGCTTGCCCATGGCGATCTTGCCGTCCGGGACAAGGACCGCACACGTCATACCGGCCTTGGTCGCGTAGGCAGCGGCACTGGCGCTGGTGTTGCCGGTGCTCGCACAGATAACGGCCTTTGCGCCGTGCTTGGCGGCCATCGAGATGGCGGTCGTCATGCCGCGATCTTTGAACGACCCGGTCGGGTTGAGCCCTTCGTACTTGACGAAAACCCGCGCGTCCACGCGCGCCGAGAGCTTCTCGGCCTCGATGAGCGGCGTCCCGCCCTCGTGCAGGGTGATGACAGGGGCACCGGCCAGCATCGGCAACCGATCGGCATACTCACGGATCACGCCACGCCACTGGTGGGCCATGGTTCACGCTCCTTCGACACGCATGACGGAGACGACCTCGGCGACCGACGGCGAAGCCGCCAGCGCATCGACCGTCGAGGACAGGGCGGACTCGGTGGCCCGGTGGGTGACGACCACGAGATTGGCGTGCGCCTCACCCGTGGCGGAGTTGGCGCGCACGTGCTGGCGCACGGTCTCGATCGAGACGTCATTGGCAGCGAACGCCTGGGCCACCTGGGCTAGGACGCCCGGCCGGTCCTCGACGTCGAGACTGATGTGGTAGCGCGTCGTGGACGTCCCGATCCCGAGCACCGGCAGATCAGCGTATGCCGATTCCCCCGGCCCGCGTCCGCCCGCCACCCGATGGCGAGCGACGGCCACGAGGTCGCCGAGGACGGCGGACGCGGTCGGGTCGCCGCCCGCGCCGCGCCCGTAAAACATCAGCTGGCCGGCGGCCTGCGCCTCGACGAAAACCGCGTTGTAGGCATCGCGGACCGAGGCGAGCGGGTGGCTGCGCGGGATCATCGCGGGGTGGACGCGCACATTGATGCCGTCCCCGTCGGGGCCGGTCGTGCGCTCGCAGATGGCAAGGAGTTTGACGACGCAGTCCATGGCCTTGGCGGCGGCGATATCGGCTGCCGTGACGTCACTGATGCCCTCGCGGAAGACGTCCGCACCACGGACCCGAGTGTGGAAGGCAAGCGAGGCAAGGATGGCGGCCTTGGCCGCAGCGTCGAAGCCCTCGACGTCGGCGGTCGGGTCGGCTTCGGCATAGCCGAGGGCCTGCGCCTGGGCGACGGTCTCCTCGAAACCGGCGCCGCTGGTGTCCATCTTGTCGAGCACGAAATTCGTTGTGCCGTTGACGATTCCGAGGACCTTGCGCACGTCGTCCCCGGCGAGCGACTCGCGGATCGGGCGCAGGATCGGGATGGCACCGGCGACCGCGGCCTCGTAGTAGAGGTCGACACCGGCGGCGTCGGCCGCGGCATACAGGGTCGGACCGTCCTCGGCGAGGAGCGCCTTGTTGGCCGTGATGACCGCCGCCCCGTTCGCCATCGCCGAGAGGAGCAGCTCGCGCGCGGGGTCGATGCCGCCGATGACCTCGATGACGATGTCGGCGCGGGTGACCAGTTCGGCGGCATCGGTGGTGAAGATCGCCAGGTCGACCGGCAGGTCGGTGCGGTCCTTGGCCGGGCGGCGCACGGCGATGCCGACCAGCTCGACGGGCGCGCCGA